>JAFPVA010000117.1 GCA_017413105.1 Butyrivibrio sp.
ATATGAAGAAGGACTTCCGGATGATCAGGTTTCAGGCGCAATTCAGGCTCTTTCAGAGGCTGATATGCTGATTATAGGCGGGACTTCACTTACGGTTTACCCGGCAGCTTCATTTATTAATTACTTCAGGGGAAAATATCTGGTTGTTATCAATGAAAGTGAGATAGCTGTAAGGAAGGCTGAAAATACCCTTATTATAAGAGAGAAGATCGGAAAGGTGTTCACAGAACTGGCAAAGCTTCAGGGAATTACGCTATGACAGAGAAGATTATATATGGATATTCAGGTAGGAAATATTATTAAATTAAAGAAACAACATCCTTGCGGGAGCTTTGAATGGGAAGTTTTGCGAGTGGGGGCTGATTTCAGGTTAAAGTGCATTGGCTGTGGTCATCAGATTATGGTGCCAAGAAAAACTGTGGAAAAAAATATTCGGGGAGTCAGATAAAAATGCTTGCAACATTGAATGGAATATGGTATAGTACCATTCTGTGATAAATTCCTTGCTACCTGGAATGAAACCGGTAGCCAGAGACCAAAAGGAGGTAATGAAAGCATGAACAAATACGAATTAGCCGTTGTTGTTAGTGCAAAGATCGAAGACGATGCCAGAACAGCAGTCATCGAGAAGGTAAAGAAGACTATCGAGAAGCATGGTGGTCAGATTACTAACGTTGATGATTGGGGTAAGAAGAAGCTCGCTTATGAGATCGACAAGATGACAGAAGGCTTCTACTACTTCATCCAGTTCGACGCTGAGGCAACAACTCCAGCAGAGATCGAATCACGTATGCGTATTATGGATGGCGTCATCAGATATTTATGCGTTAAGAACGAGGCTTAACTTAAATTGAAGAGGACGAAGATATGAATAAAGTTATACTTATGGGACGTTTGACAAGAGACCCTGAGGTTAGATATTCACAGGGTGAGAATTCTATGGCAATTGCAAGATATACACTTGCTGTTGACAGAAGAAGGGGAGGCAACCAGCAGGACGGACAGACAGCTGATTTCATCGGAATTGTAGCGTTTGGAAGATCTGGTGAGTTTGCAGAGAAGTACTTAAAGAAAGGTACTAAGGTCGTCGTAACAGGGCGCATTCAGACCGGTAGTTATACCAACAAGGATGGCGTCAAAGTATACACAACTGATGTTGTTGCAGAGGATCAGGAATTTGCAGAGTCCAAGGGCTCATCAGCCGGTAATGGCGGAAACAGCTATGGATCAGATTTCGGTGGCAATAGTCCTGCACCTTCAGCAGCAGGGGATGGCTTCATGAACATTCCTGATGGAATTGATGAGGAGCTTCCTTTCAATTAAAATAGGAGGACAAAATAATGGCTTTTACTAAGTCTGATAGAGCCGATGCTCCTGTAAGGAGAAAAGGCGGAATGCACAGAAGAAAGAAAGTTTGCGTTTTCTGTGGCAAAGATAATGTAATTGATTACAAGGATACAGCTAAGCTTAAGAAGTTCGTTTCTGAGAGCGGCAAGATTCTTCCTAGAAGAATCACAGGTAACTGCGCTAAGCACCAGAGAGAGCTTACATCAGCTATCAAGAGAGCAAGACATCTGGCACTAATGCCATACGTTGCTGAGTAAAGCACGTAATATCAAGGGTTTGAGGTAGTTTAAGTTGGGAATGACCTCTATATGACCTCTTTTTGAGGGACAATAGACTCTAATAAATCCCAATAAACTCTTTTTTCTTAGGGAAAAACAAGCTTTTACAAAGGCACTTTTTAGAAGAGATTCTAAGAAGTGTCTTTTTTTTATTCCTTCCAAAATCGTGTGTAATCGTCAAAAAAATTTTAGGAGGAATAAAAATGGCTAAAGTAATAGCAATCGCAAATCAAAAGGGCGGAGTTGGAAAGACTACTACCGCTGTCAATCTAGGAACAGGCCTTGCATCTGAGGGCAAAAGGGTTCTTCTCATAGATGGAGATCCCCAGGCATCACTTTCAATATCACTTGGTTATGATGAACCGGATAAGCTGGAGGTTTCTCTGGTAGATATCATGTCAATGATAGTGAATGAGGAAGAAATTCCTGAGAATTATGCAGTATTAAAGGTTAGGGATAATGTGGAGCTTGTTCCATCCAATATCGAGCTTTCTGCAGTTGAGATATCTCTTGTAAATACTATGAGCAGAGAGCTTGTTCTTAAATCTTATATTGATTCCATAAAAGATAAATACGATTACATCATCATTGATTGTATGCCTTCCCTTGGTGTAATGACTGTAAATGCACTAGCATGTGCTGATTCGGTACTTATTCCAGTCCAGGCTGCATATTTGCCAGTGAAGGGATTACAGCAGCTAATCAAGACAATCTATACCGTAAAAAGGCGTTTAAATGCGAAATTAGAGATTGAAGGTATTCTTCTTACAATGGTTGATAATCGTACAAATTATGCCAAGGATATCGTCATGGAAGTAAATGACGTATATGGAAAGGCTATTCCAGTATTTCCAATCGAGATTCCTTTATCTGTAAGGGCTGCTGAAATAAGCTCAGTTGCTAAGAGCATCTTTGAATATGATCCAAAGGGTAAAGCTGCTTTCGCGTATCTATCATTAACAAAGGAGGTACTTGCTCATGGCTGTTAAGAGAGAAAAGATTCATTTTGCATCTGTAGACGAGCTGCTTGGGGCTCCGTCAATGACAGGTGAAGGAACAGAGGAAATTAAGATTGAAGATATTCATTCTTTTAAGAATCATCCATTTAAGGTACTTGATGATGAAAAGATGGAAGATTTGGTGAGTAGCATCACTGTAAATGGTGTTCTTACTCCAGTTCTTGTACGTCCTGATGGTAAAGGTAAGTATGAAATGATTTCTGGTCATAGAAGACTTCACGCTGCTGGGCTTGCTGGATTAAAGGTTATTCCAGCTGTTGTAAAGGAACTTGAAGATGATGATGCAGTAATCGCAATGGTAGATTCTAACGTCCAAAGAGAAGAGATTCTTCCTAGTGAAAGAGCTTGGTCTTTGAAGATGAAGATGGATGCCATGAAACGCCAAGGAAGTAGAACTGATTTATCATCCAACCAAAATGGTCGGAAGTCTGAGGAAACAGAGAGTTCCAACCAAAATGGTTGGAGGTCAGAAACAGCCACCAAAATTGGTGAAGATATTGGAATCGGGCCGACACAGGTGCGTAGATATGTGCGACTTACAGAATTGATACCAGAGTTCTTGGAGCTAGTTGATACTAAAAAGATAGGATTCACCATGGCGGTAGATATTTCTTATTTTGATAAGGAACTCCAGCAATGGCTTTATGAATACTACAAAGAGGTAGGCTTCCTTAGACCTAATCAGATAGCTGCATTGAAAGAATCGGGAGCAACAGAGAATATGACCAAGTACATCATGCAGCAGACATTAAATGGGGCATTACCTCAGAGTGATAACAAATCTAGGAAGGTTACACTTTCGGAAAAGAAGCTGGATAAGTATTTCCCTTCTCACTACAGTGCGAAGCAAAGGGAAATGGTCATCATCAGCTTGCTTGAAAAGTGGCAGGAACAGAATAGCTAGAAGTTTTAAAAACAAACTATTGGAAAAACTATTTGGGAGGATAATTCCGTGGGAAAGAAGTTAGATTTAAATTATTTTACCGGGCAGGAGGCAGACCAATTCAATTTTGTGAAGATACCGAAGCCCCTGCTCTATGACCCAATATATGCTGAGCTTAAGATTGCAGAGATTATAACCTACTCCATGATGCTGGATAGAATGAACTTGTCTATCAAGAATGGCTGGTTTGACGAGCTTGGAAGGGCTTATATATTCTGCTCACTCAGCGATGTAAGGGAGTTTGCAGGCTGTGGCAAGAATAAGGCCGTAGAGATTCTTAAGGTCTTAGAGGAGATTGGACTGATTGAAAAGGTCAAAGGAGCTCCTGGAATGGGTACAAGAATCTACGTCAAAAACTTCATTCCGAAGAATCATCAGAAGTTTGCAAATCAAACTTTTGGAATGGCTGAATCAGATGTGGATGACCCAGTAGAGGATGTGGATAACTCGTCAGAAGTTTGTTTTTCAAACCACGAGAATCCTGAAAATCAAACTTCTACATTTCCGAAAAATAAACTTCTAGAAGTTTGGAAATCAAACCCAAGTAATAATAAATATATTAATACTAAAAACAGTAATACTGAATCTGTTCTAATCTTATCTGCTGAGAATAACAGTAATACTGCACGATGCGATGACGATGAGATGGGATATGCACAGTTAATCAAAAGTAATATTGAGTTGGATACACTCCTTGAGCGTTATCCAAGAGACAGGGATTTTATCATGGGACTCTATGAGCTGATTTTGGAAACTGTGATTTGCAAGTCAGATGAAATTGTAATTGCGAGCAACAGATACTCGGCTAATTTCGTTAAGGGTAAGCTTTTGAAACTTAATTTCTTTCACATACAGTATGTGATGGACTGCTGGCAAAAGAACACATCAAAACCAAACAACGTTAAAAAGTACTTGCTGGCCAGCTTATTTAACGCAGTAAGTACAATGGATGCTTTTTATACCGCTGAGGTTAATCATGATATGGCAAATGGATTATTGAGGGAGGGCTAGACATTATGAGGACAAATAGTAGAGCAGAAGATCAGACAACGGTTAAGAGAAAATTTATTAGATATAAAGATGGCTACGATTATTATGGGATATGTCAGAAGACCTTTGAAAAGTTGGCGAAAGATGCAAATGCTACGTACAAGGTTGGTAAGCTTGTTCTAGTAAACGTAGAAATACTTGATAAGTATTTGGAGACCTGTAGAATCATAGAATAACAGTTGACACACACGCAGTGCGTTTATATAATAAAGATAACAAAAGTACGCAATGCGTTTGTGGAGGTATAGCATGAACAAGGATGGATATACATTTGAAATTGAGGGAATGCAGCTAAATATTGATATAGATACAAATGGAACTGCTAAGGAAAGATTGCAGTCTTATCAGTTAAAAGCCATTAGAGAGCAGACACAAATGAACAGAAAGGAGTTTGCTGAATGGCTGGGGATTCCTTATAGAACGATTTCAGATTGGGAACATGATCAAAGAAAGATGCCTGATTATGTAATGAGACTCATTGCATATAAGGTTAAGATGGAGTTTGTTGAGAAGAGAGGTGACTAGGTATGTTCGTATTAAAAATGTTGCTTAAGTTGCTATTGTTACCGGTTTACTTATTTTCGATGTTTTTATCATTTATGGTTAGAATGGCATCTATTATAAGTTCGGTGTTTTATGTATTGTTTTTCTTAGGACTACTTATTCTAATAGTATTTATTGCCTTCCAGCACAATTGGTTGGCTGTTGCAATAGGTCTTGGAATTGGATTTGTAGTGTATTTAAGCGGATGTGCCATTGTAGCTGTGAATGGGGTTCTTATGACCTTTAATGAAAAGTTTGGAGAGTTTTTATTATCTTAATATGCCCACGGAATTAGCCGTACTGTAGTATATCTATGGTATGGCTTTTTATTTGACACCAAATGCTCCTATAATGACACTATTTGATTACCAAATGCATATTTTAAAGGGTTTTCGAGTGTGATATTGTTATAATGCACCAAGGAATATGAGTGATGCATCGCTCCCTTCGGTGTTTTTCTTTTGCAAAAGAATACGAACTTATGAAACGTCAGTCAGGACTTAAGGTCTTGCCTGGCGTTTTTGTATTTCAAAACAAATCTATTAGAAAAGAGGATGAAAGATGGATTTTGAAACATTCAAAGAAAACCTTGCTGATGAGGTAAAGAGACAGCTTGATTCTACAGGTAAGGAGTATGATGTGCAGGTAAATACAGTGGAAAAGATGAATGAATCTTATGAAGCTCTCACAGTAAAGCCTGTGGATGCCAATATTGGCGTGAATATCAATGCTACAAAGTGCTTTGAGGCCTATGAGAATGGCAAGCCTTTTGATCAGATTGCGGAGACTGCAGCTGATACAGCACATAGAGCACTGGATGCTAGACCAGATATTGATATGGCAGCTCTTTCAGATTATGAGCAGATGAAAAATAAGCTTTCTATGGAAGTAGTATCTGCTGAAAGAAATGCAGAGCTCCTTGAGAGTGTTCCTCATAAGAATATTGAGGATATGGCTATTGTATATCGTTTTGTGCTTGATAGCTCAGAGGATGGTAGAAGCTCAATTCTTGTTACAAACAAGATGCTTGAGAACTACGGTATCACAGCTGAGCAGCTTCACAATGATGCTATGGAGATTGCTCCAGAAATCAGACCTGCAGTTATCCAGGGAATGTCAGAGGTCATGGCAGAGATGCTTGGTGTAGAGCAGGCAGAAATGATGGGACTTGTCCCTTCGCCTGATGAGCCTATTTTTGTAGCAACTGTACCAGATAAGACTCAGGGAGCAAGCGTGCTTGCATATCAGGACTTTATGGATCAGGCTGCAGAAAAGCTCGGTGGCGATTTCTATGTTTTACCCTCATCTATCCATGAAATTTTGCTTGTGAAAGATGATGGTAACTTCGATAGGACAGCCCTTGAGAATATGGTAAAAGAGGTAAATGCAACTCAGGTAGCACCAGAGGATAAGCTTACCGACAATGTTTACCATTATGATTCAAAGGATAAGGTCTTTGAACTTGCTGAGAAATATGAGGTGCGAGCGGCAGAGAAGGATCAGGAGAAAGCTGTTAAAGCCGATGTGGATAAGGCAACGGCAAAAGAAGAGGCTCGGGCTGAGACTGGTGAAAGAAAATCAGTCCTTGCAGATTTGAAAGCCAAGAAGGAGCAGGTGGCATCACAGCCTAAGAAGGATGCTGCTAATAAGGTTAAGGATAAGGGTGAGCAGTCACTCTAATTATGAGGTGTCAGCTTCTATGAGTAGCTGGCACCTTTTTTAAGGAGGGATTATCTATGTCTGAGAGATACAATCGAGAGCTTTATAGCAAAGGAAAGAGAGTTGTAGGCAATACAAATGAGCCTTCACTTGCTACCACGACACCATGTAATTGTAAAACACCATGTGTATATGGGAAATCGAGACCTTTTTGTTTTCCTTGCATGGCAAAAATATTAGGTGAAATGAAAGGAAATGCTGCATGAATGAAGAAGTAGCTAGAGACAGTATAAGATTTGCTTATAGGGCATCCAGGGTTACAATCAGAGGATTGCTTAAGGCTTTAGCAAAAGCTCGTGACATGCGAAAAGCTACAGTAATCAATGAGGTTGGCAATGCCTTTGTAGAGCACAACTATAAGATAAAGGTATTCAATACCATCAATTTTAAGCGTTCGATGCATTATAACCCATTTGCTTATTTGCACTCGGAAAAGGATATCCTGAAGCTTGTCACAACGCTTATTGCTAACACAAAAGGTGAAGGAAAAGGCGGAGATGAGTTTTGGGAAAAGGCTGAGAAATTGCTTTACTCAGCTTTGATAGGTTATATCTATTATGTGGCACCGAAGGAGGAACAGAACTTTTCAACACTTCTTGAATTTCTTAATTCCATGGAGGTTAGAGAGGACGATGAAACCTTTAAAAATGCCGTGGATATCATGTTTGATGAGCTTGCAGCAAGTGATCCAAACCACTTTGCAGTTCGCCAGTACGCTAAATATAAACTAGCCGCTGGGAAGACAGCGAAGTCTATTTTGGTTTCATGCGGTGCAAGACTGGCAGCCTTTGATATCACTGAGCTTAGAGAGATTACAGCTTATGATGAGTTGGAGCTTGATAAGCTCGGAGATGAAAAGACAGTGTTGTTTTTGATTATGTCAGATACAGACGCAACCTTTAATTTCCTAATCAGTATGGTTTATACACAGCTATTCAATCTGTTGTGTGAAAAGGCTGATGATGTCTATGGTGGAAGGCTTCCGGTGCATGTTAGATGTCTTATTGATGAGGCTTGTAACATCGGTCAGATTCCTAATCTTGAGAAGCTTATGGCAACAATCCGAAGCCGTGAGATATCGGCAGCTCTAGTACTACAGGCAAAGTCCCAGCTTAAAGCAATTTACAAGGCAAACAGCTGATGGTCTTAAGAACTCCACGGCTAGAGTGAGTGCAGCAGATGTTAAGCCTGGTGATTTGATTTTCTTTAAAGGTACTTATAACACAAGTGGTGCGAGTCATGTGGGTATCGTTGTGGATCCAGTAAACAAAATCATGATTCATTGTGGAAATCCGATTTCTTACGCTTCTTACGACACCAATTATTGGCGAAATCATTTTTATTGTTACGGCAGAATCAGATAGGAGGAAAGACGAATGTTTGCAAGGTTAGACAGATTAAGAGCTGAGCATGAAAAAGCCTTAAAGAAGCTTGAAGATGCTCAGAAGAAGGTGGAGGAAACAGCAGCAAAGGTGAAGGAAGGGGAGGCTACAGAGGTGTTAAGCATTGTGGCTGAAATGAACTGGACTCCAGAGCAGCTTGCGGATTTCATCAAAGAAAACGAAGAGAAAAAGACAAATGCTTCTGTCACACCAGGCTTTAATAACAAGTTTGGAAAGACAGATTCACATGAAAGTGAGGAAAAGAGAAATGAAGCTATTTAATATTGTTGGAACAAAAGTAAAGGTACTAGGTATTGGGGCGGCTCTTACAGGGTCGCTCTTTTGCATGAGTCCAATAACCGCGTTTGCTGGCGGACTTGAATGCACTTGCGAAACCAAATGTACAGAAGATTGTATTGATACTGATTGCCCTCTTTGTCAGGAAGATTATCACAACTGTGAGGGTGAGGAGACAGAGCTTGCTGAGGAAGAGTGGGGACCACTTACCCCAGATGGCAACATGAGTATCGTAGATGATTACGGTTCACTTGAAGCTGGAGGTAAACAGTTCATCACTGTAGTTACAAAGAATGGCAACTATTTCTACATCATCATCGACAGGGATGATGAGGGGGATGAGACAGTTCATTTCCTTAACATGGTAGATGAATCAGATTTACTATCCCTTATGGATGAAGATCAGGTAAAGGATTATATAGCACTGACAGGTGATAGCTCTGCAGAAGTAACAGAGGATAAGACTCCTACAGTAACAACACCTGATGATACAGAGACGGAGGAGACAGAAGAGCCTGTTGAAGTACCTGAGAAGAAATCTAAGGTAAATGGAATTATGGCACTTATTTTAATCATCGCTCTTTGTGGTGCAGGTGGATATATGTATTTCACAACAACAAAACATTCCAAGAAGAAGCCTAAAGAAAAAGATCCTGATGAAGGCTATATGGATGAGCCTATCAATCTTCCTACGGAGGAAGCAGATTTCGATGTGGATGCGAGTGAAGGCGACGATACAGAATCAGCAGCGGAGACTGCAGAAAGTGAGGCTGTACTGATGAAGGGTGATAAGGTTGTCGAGGTATGAAAAATACTCTCCGATTTTAATCTGCTCATCTATAGATTTCGGCATAATCATATCCGTATCTTGGAGGGCTGACTTTGAAATTGAAGTAACCTTTATTCCCTGCATTAACGGCTTTAACTGGTTGTGATATGCAGGAGAATTGATATAATACCCCAGGAACATCGGACCATATTTTTCCTTTGGACGACAAGCTATCGTATGAAGTCCTGACAGTAGCTTCAAACCTTTGGAACCCTGTATTTCTGTACATTTACCAACAGTATCATCCTCTGCTGTATCTGCAATTATAATGTCCCCATCTTGCAAAAAAGAGTTCTTAAACTTATCGGCTTTAGCATCGTCGGATATGTACGGCAATTCTGCTTCGGAGGCATCAATATAGTCTCCAAACTTTATCAGCACATCGCCATAATGCACATTCATTACTGTACCGCTTTCGTAGTTCAATTCCGCTCTCGACAGGGTATTATTCTGCAATCCCTCAAAGACCGAAGAGAACTTACGCTGTTCCCATGGAAGATGTTATATAATAACTTTCGTTGATGAAGGGTGATAAGGTTATTGATGTCACTGAAGAACTCACCTATTTTCACTTGCTCTTCAATATTAGGATAAGGAATCTCAAGATTACTTACCTGTTCTAATGAAAGATTCGGTTGTGCTCCAATAGTAGGGTTTCTTCTAACAAAATCCGATACAGATCTGCCTTTTAAAACTGTAACAATATAGGATATGTCCCCTTCTGACATTCTTAATATAGCAAGAGCTTGATTAGTATTGGCAGGCAAAAACCTCTTATTTACTATGGTTGTACGTCCCAAAGTTCCAGCAATTGAAAATAGAATATCGTTCTCTTTAAGTTGAGAGCGTTTTAAATATCCTTCATGTTCTTCAATAGAGATTTTTGAACAATCCTTTATCTCACCAGACAATGAATCTATATTCTCGACCTTAATAAAATTGATCTCACCATCTCCTGACTTATCTTTTGGAGTGGTTCCTTTTGTGATAAGCGAAGCTATATCTTCCAACTTACGCTGTTCCCAAGAACAAGGATAAAAATAGTGAATATATAATTTACGACAAAGAGATATGTATTTATCTCGTTGATGAAGGGTGATAAGGTTATCGATGTTATCTAGAAAGCTTCCTATTTTTTCTTGTTCGGTTATATCGGCAGGTAAATATACAAGCTTTTGTTCCATCCCTGCTTTAGTAATATGCACCATTGTAGATCCATTTTTATCTGACATAATATTGGCTTTATCATGTTCTAATAATTGAACTGCAAAGCATTTTTCCAGAGCATCAGATAGTATAACTTTCCATATGTGATAATGGTATATTACCTTGCCTCCAGACCATATATGAGGCCCAAAAGTAGCTGACCAAGTGTACAATAAATCTCCGTCATCAGCATAATATTTTTGCTCCAATTCTAGGTCAGAAAAATACCAAGAATCGTTAGTATAAAAATTCCCGACACGTAATACTTTATACTTGCCTTCGGATAATAATTCGTCTTGCGAATATGCTCTTCCGTTAATAAACTCAGCAATATCACCCAACTTACGCTGTTCCCAAGAAAGACTTACAAATAATATATGATACAAAACATTTATTAATTTTAACTATGTCTATATCTTGGGAACAGCGTAAGCTTGAAGACGTAGTTGAGTTCTTGGATACAATGCGTAAACCTTTAGAGGGAGCTAAGAGAGTATCTGGCCCTTATCCGTATTATGGCGCATCTGGAATCGTTGATTATGTCGATGGCTATTTGTTTGACGAGGAACTAATATTACTCAGTGAAGATGGGGCAAATATTACAGATAGAAATTACCCTGTATGTTTCTTGGCATCAGGTAAATACTGGGTTAATAACCATGCTCATGTATTAAAAACAAAATCTGGAAATGAGAATAATTTCATTTGTAATTCTTTAGAAAGGAAGGATTATAAAAAGTACAACTCAGGTATGGCGATGCCAAAGTTGAATCAAGAAGTGTGTAGAGGAATTCCTGTTAGCTGTCCGAGTTACGATGAACAAAAGAAAATAGGTGACTATTTTAGGAATCTCGACAACCTTATCACCCTTCATCAACGAAAGGGAGATGGCTATTGATCAATAATAATTCTTTGGGAACAGCGTAAGTTGGAAGATATTGGTGAAATAATAACTGGAACAACTCCACCTACTAAGGACAAAGATAATTATGGCGGCACTAGATTGTTTGTTAGTCCTGCCGATATTCAGGGGAATAGATATGTCACTACTACAAATACTACACTAACAGATAAAGGATATTCACTAGGAAGAGAACTAAGAGGTGGAACGTCTCTATTTGTCAGCATCGGTTCAACTATTGGAAAAGTGGCTCAAATAAAGGATTCTGCGACATCAAATCAGCAGATAAATGCCGTTGTTCCTTATACAGAAATGGACGATGATTTTGTATTCTCGATGCTTGAAAATGCGTCGGATAAAATAAAAAAGCTATCAGCTCAACAAGCGGTTCCTATTATCAACAAAACCACATTTGGAGATATCGAAATTAACCATCCTAAAAAAGATGAACAAACTAAAATAGGACTTTTGTTCTCTGATTTAGACAACCTTATCACCCTTCATCGGTGATATGAAGTAACAAGAATTTTAAACAAGAAAAATGGCTGTTTCTGAATTGCAACGATTGTTTTACCTATAAACACGCTATTGAAAATGGTATACTTTAAAATAATTATAAATACAGGAATAGAGAGGATTTTAGTACTGGATATGGGGGAGTTTTTTAAGAGTAATGACTATTTCCGTTCAATCTATAAGCATATTTCATTACCAATATATAAAACGGATGAGTTCAATTTTTATAGATGTGTAGAGTTTAATGATAACTTTTATGGGAAGACAGTAAGTGAGCTTAATGCAGGAAACCTTCGTAAATGCGATGGGAGATACTCAAGGTTATTCCCAAATCAAAAAATATCTTACTGGGCAGATTCACCTAATACATCACGTGCAGAAATAAAGAAGCATGGAGCAAGCAACAATATAATTACTTTTTGGGCTTATGATGATGCAACTAGCACAATTCCAATTACAAATAGCGAACAACACTTGGTTATCGTTGATGGACGTAAATGCGGAGTACAAGATCTCATTGATAAGATTGACAATGGGGAAAGAATAACAAAAGATGAAGAAAAGATGATGGAAGATATCCTCCAACAAAAACCAGACTGTTTAGTCTATGATTCTAGAGCTTATCCAGGGGGCGAAAATTACATATTCCTGGAAAAGGGGTTTAA
This sequence comes from Butyrivibrio sp., assembly GCA_017413105.1. GTDB lineage: Bacteria > Bacillota > Clostridia > Lachnospirales > Lachnospiraceae > Butyrivibrio. The sequence continues at coordinate 12,696 of JAFPVA010000117.1, forward strand.
GAAATTGGCTATTAGACAGATGAGATTGAGGCTTGGAAACAGGAATGCAAAGAATGCACAAACAATTGTATGTGCAGATACCAGTGATTATATGCCGTTTATTGAGAACTATGGATGTTGTTTTTTGCCTATAGCGAGGATAGGATACAAAGACGAATATCTTAAAACAGACGAATACTTGAATTACAAGAATAATCACGATAAATCTTTAAAAAAACTGAGAAACGCTTACGATAGTAGGACATGAGCAGGTTTGAATAAACAATAAAAGTGTTAATACTAATGGATAAAGAGAGGGAGCATTACGTTGGCAACAGCAATCATTTATTACAGTAAACATCACGGTAATACAAAGCAGCTACTGGATGCAATTGCAGCAGTTGACGCTGAGGTGGAGCTTGTGGATGCAACAGAAAAACATGAATTAGATTTGGGGCGATACGATAGGATCGGATTTGCCAGCGGTATCTATTATGGCAAGTTTGCGGAGCAAGTGTTGAACTTTGCAAGGGTGAACCTTCCACTAGATAAGGATGTATTCTTTATTGCTACAGCAGGCAATCCTACAAAGAATTGTTTCAATTCCATTGCCGCAGTGACAGAAGAAAAGCACAGCAAAGAGCTGGGAAGATATATTTCAAAAGGTTTTGATACCTACGGTCCATTCAAGCTTGTTGGCGGTCTGCAGAAAGGACATCCAACAGACGAAGAAATTCATGGTGCTGTAGATTTTTACAAAGGACTTTAATCTAAGGACTATGGCTAAGAAAAAGAAGAAGCAGAAACAAAAGAAACAGTATGAGATGCCGCTTCTTGAGCAGGATGAGAACTTTTACTTCATCGCTGGATATACGTTTGGAGGAGCTCCTTACGGAATAACTTGGGAGCAGGCTTATGAAGAGGGCATGATTGAGGACGGTGAAGAGGACGGAGATTTTCCGTTTTAGATAGAAATGGGAATCCTCATGTGAAGATGGAGAAAACTATTGTTTGATGAGGGAAGCAGTTTACCTATTCAGGGGGTAAACATTGATTGGGAAAAAATAGATAGACGAAGCTATTTACGTGGCATTGAAGCCATAAAAGGGCTAGATTATCTTAAATTCAATAAGAATATCACAATATTTGTGGGTGAGAATGGCAGTGGTAAGTCAACAATGCTGGAGGCTATAGCTGTAAACTATGGTTTCAATCCTGAAGGAGGAACTAAGAACTACAGCTTTTCTACTTATGACTCACATTCGGAGCTATGTGATGCAATACGATTATCGAGAGGATTTAGAAAACCAAGCTGGGGATATTTTCTAAGAGCCGAAAGCTTTTATAATGTGGCTTCTGCAGAGGACGAATATAGTAAATGGGGAGGTGTACCTCAGCATTTCCATGAACGTTCTCATGGTGAAGGGTTCTTACATCTAGCGCAGACTAATTTTAAAGGTAACGGACTGTATCTTTTAGATGAGCCTGAAGCTGCATTATCACCGCAGAGGCAGCTAACACTTTTACTGGAGATAGTTAATTGCGCTAAGGAAGATTCGCAATTTATCATGGTTACACACTCGCCGATATTATTGGGAATACCAGAGGCAGAGATTTTGAGCTTTGATGATGGACAGATTCATCCTATTTCATATGAGGATACAGACAGTTACCAGATTACGAAGATGTTTATTGAGAATAAGGAGCAGTTGTTGAAGAGGCTGTTAGATGGATGATAAATAGTATTACATAATAGAATAATAAATTGCGTTACGTATCCCGGCTTTAATTGAAGCCGGGCTATTTTTTTGCCTTCTGCAAAGGAGGTGGTCGCATATGATTGTCTGTTGACCACGGAAAGAGTGCAATATATACCACGTAAAACGTGTATATAAAACTTTATCCGTGTATATAGTATTTTTCCGTTGTGCATTAGAGTATATACGAGGTGAAGCATGGCTTATAGAAAAACTACTGTCAAAGATACAACAGACCAGCGACCAAAGGCTTTACAGGATGGCAAGCTTAATCAGGTTGTTGGTAATAATTTAAGAGAATTACAAAAAGAGTGTGATTGGACAAATACCCAAATGGCGGACCTTCTTGGAATGACTGTTACTAATTATGACAGAATCAAGAAGGGTGAGCATGGACTTAATGCGGAGAAATTATCGTTGTTATATTACAGCTTAGGAGTAAACCTTAACAGACTTGTATGCAATGATAATTCATATGAACTTATTCGTAAAGCAACTGATGAAGACGTAAAAGAGTTTGACTTTGCAAATGGATTGGGCAATCTAATCATTGATATTCAAAGCACTGAGAATTATGAAGAGCGTGTTCATAAGATTCTTAATGTGTATGATGAATTTGGAAAAATGTTGTTCAGACTAATGAAGCCTGAAAACAGACCAAATGAATATCAGTAGAAGGTAATACTTGTTCGGGACGGGCTAAGATTTTTAACATGATGATATAACCGGGCTGGAGATTATGGGAGACCATAATCTCCTCTTCTATAATATGGGGGTATATTTCAAGAGGGGTAAGAAATATGCGGAGGAAAAAGAAATGGCAACGAAAGATTTTGACTGGATATCAGAAATGTGTCGGCAAGAGGTTCTTGACCCTAAGAGAGTCAAGAACTCAGGCGAGTATTTGCTTGGAAGCTATTTTAAAGCCAGGCGTTCAAGACGGTTTAATACGTCAAATATAATAAGTACTGTAAAAGATGTTCCTGCTGAGAAGAGGAAAATCAGAAGAGAGTATCTTCTTTTAATAAAGGGGGCAACTAAAAAGGATCACAAGGAATTTGTATGGGAAGCCTTATCTGTCAGCTGGATAGATGAAAAAATACAAATGATAATCGAAGAAATTGCTGGTTATGAGGATGTTGGTGAATTATACAAAACAATTCTTGTGGAAACTTATCTAAATGAAAAGCCACTTAAAGGGGATGCACTTTATAGAGCTTGTGGTGTAGGGCGTTCTGCTTATTTCAGCAGACGATCAGAAGCTTGCACGTTATTTGGAATATTAACATATAGGTATGCTAAACGTAGAGAGGATGAGGATGTTGCTACAGGGCTAATTGATGCAACAACAAGATTAGCTTAATTTTATTAAACAATATCTAGAGTAAACATACACACCAATCATATATTGTGTGAATGTTTACTCTAATTTATTATTGTAATCATAAAGGGGTTGTCATATAATTTAAGTGAACATACACACAAATATATTATGGTGTGTATATTTACTTTAATGGAGGATAGATATGCTTCTTACATACAATGAATGTATAGATAAATACGGAAGTGACTACAGGCTCAAAAAAGAGATTCTTAATGGCAATCTTTTCATGAAGGAAAAGGGAATATATTCTACCAGGCGCAATATATCAGATATTGAAGTGATAATGAGCAAATATCCAAAAGCTGTGTTTACGGATAAAAGCGCATATTATTATCACTCCCTTACAGATGTTATTCCTGATTATTTTCATCTTGCCACAAAAAGGGAAGACAGCAGAATCAGAGATGGTCGTGTAAAACAGTCTTTTTTAAAGGATGAGATATTTGAGGCTGGCATTGAAGAAATGCAGTATAACAATATTTCCATTAGGATATACAACAGGGAACGTATGCTGGTGGAGCTGATGAGATTTAAGTCAAAAATACCTTTTGACTATTATAAAGAAGTAATTCAGAATTATCGTCGTATTACGGAAGAGATGGATTTTGGACTTGTTGAGGATTATGCTTATATGTTCCGCAACGGCGAAAATATAATGAATCAAATACAGATGGAGGTTCTTTAACATAAATGAATTTACGTGATGAAGTAGAAAAGATTAAAGGCGAGGGCTACAGCGAAGCAAATGCGGAAGCTAAGCTCTGCCAGGACGTTGTGCTTAAGGCTATAGCGGAAAGTGGAATGGGCAGAAATGCCACAATCAAAGGTGGTGTTGTAATGCGCAGCATCTCAAAAAATGCCAGACGTGCCACACAGGATCTTGACCTTGATTTTATAAGATATTCGATTTCTGATGATTCAATCAGAAGATTTATAGAAAAGCTGAACTGCCTTGATGGACTAAAGATTGGTATTGCTGGCAATATTACAGAGCTTAACCATCAGGATTACAAGGGCAAAAGAATTACACTGACTGTTGAAGATTCTGATGGAACAATGCTATCTCTTAAGATGGATATTGGTGTTCATGCAGATCTTACTCTGGAACAGGATGAGTATGCTTTCGATGTAGGATTTCAGGAGGACGCTGTAAGCCTTCTGATTAATTCCAGACATCAGATGATTACTGAAAAGCTGAAATCACTTGTGCGATTCGGAAGTCGCTCTACAAGATATAAGGATGTGTTTGATATATATTACCTGAAATCTGATGTAGATATGGATAAGCTCAGGGACTGCATTCAGAAATATATCTTTGCTGATGAAACATTGAAAAATGTGGATTCCATGAATGAAGTGGTAAAGAGAGTAGAACGAGTTTTTACAAACAAGAAATATCTAAGTGAGCTTGAAAAGTCTGGCAAGAATTGGCTTGGAATACCTACAGATACAGTACTTAAAGAAGATACTGATTTCTTAAGAAGTATATAAAGTAGAAGAGCGGCCGTGATTGACCGCTCTTTATTACTGTTTTTTGGCATCAGGATGAGTAATGTAATTGTGCAAGCGAACTTGCACATTTTATGAAGCAGAACAGATGAATCTGGTTTTTTATCACAAGCTGTGGCTTAAAGTAACAACAATGGTTCTATATGATTTGTGTTTGTGTCACCAATGGTGACACAAATTTGAGGAGGAATAAAGGGTAATAACGAAATAAGAGTTGATATAAGAATTGGTCAGACGCTGTCTGACCAATTTGACGTTTAAATGGATTTTATATGGACTTTTCGCGGACTTTCGGCGGATTCTAAACGGACAAATTTAGGACTAATTGCGGACTCTGCTGTGTTTTGGTTGTGATAATCTGTAAAAGACAGTAGAAAAGCCAAAAATACAGGAGGGAGAAATGGCAGAGATAATGAAGATTATTGAAAATTATAACAAGTCACCCATGGGCAAAAAGATTGAAGCTATACTTGATAACTATGCTATCTTCGATAGGATTATTGCCGGTATAGAGTCTGATCTGATTTTGGACATCTGCGATGAGCGTGCATATTGCCGACGCAAGAAGCTGGGTGATACAGGTATTAGGGTGCAGACTTCAGGTATCAGCGATATTCCTTTTAGCATTGTGGCTGAGAGGGATGAGGTTGAAAGAGCGGTAAAGGCTGGAGATTATTTCACAGCTTTAAAGGGGATTGAAAATCGCTCTACCTATATAATGCGTTTGAATACCATCACTCAGCTGCGTGATGATTATAAGATTGTTAGCAGCAGAGTAGGCTTTTTAAATCCAGAGGATTATGAGATTTATGTTAGACATCTGACAAAGGTTAGACCAGTAGGGGAACTTGCTGATGAAATTGGATTATCCTACGATTCCTATAAAAGTAAGATTTATAGATATCGTGCTGCCGTTAAGAAATACTCTGTGGAAGCAATGACGAATAGGTTCAGCAATAGGATGGCCGCGTAAATTATTTGATTGTGAGGAAATACTAATGGAACAGGCAAATCAACTTAAGGACAAGAAGTTCGTAAGATATATTGATGGTGCAGAGCTTTACAGTATGCATCCCAAAACATTTGAGCGGCTGGCCAAGGATGCCAACGCTCGTTATAAAATAGGAAAAATGGTTCTTGTAAATACTCAGCTTATTGATAAGTACTTGGAAACCTGCAGATTGATGGAAAGTTAAAGTGAGACCCTTGCGTTTGTGTATGACATAAACTATAATAATGTCAGATGCAATAAGGAGGGTAAGCTTTGGCGGAGATTAAGAATAAAGGTGGTCGTCCTGCGATTGATAATCCAAGACGCAGCCCTGTAACAGTTAGATTGACGGCTGATGAATATTCTAGGCTCAAGGAATACGCCGAGTTGCATTCACAGACGATAACACAAGTGATTTTGGAAGGAATCGAAATGGTTTATTCCAAATGACAGGCTTGGGTCTCTTTCTTTATTAGAAGGAGGCTGATTTATGGCAAAGTCCAGAAAGGATAAAAAAGGCAGAGTCTTACGCGCCAACGAGAGATACAGGGAATATGATGATAGGTATCAGTACACATACTGTGATGCCAGAGGTAATCGACATTATCTATATTCCAAAGACCTCGCAAAGCTAAGACAAAAAGAAGATGAATTAAAGCGAGACCAACTTGATGGTATCAATACTTATGTCGCTGGTCATGCATCTATAAATGAAGTGTTTGACAGAATGATGGCTGTTAAAACAAATCTCAGAAGAACAACCAGATCCAACTATGAAATGATGTATAACAAACATGTTAGGGATGGTTTTGGCGAGAGAAAGATTGGAAGTATCAAGTTTTCAGATGTGAAGCTCTTTTATCAGGAGCTGATTACTGAGGACAAAATATCTCCAACTACAGTAGGAACCATTCATTGTTGTTTGTATCCTACGTTTGAAATGGCTGTCAGAGACGATATAATCAGAAAGAATCCATGTAATGGAGTATTTCGAGAGATATCCAATGACTTGGGCAGAAACAAAGGTATTAGACACGCGCTATCTGTTGAAGAACAGCAGGCATTCATGAATTACATGGATGGGCATCCTGTATATGACCACTGGTGGCCTATTTTTATGATTTTAGTAGGAACAGGCTTACGCTGTGGAGAATTTATAGGGTTACGCTGGGAAGACATTAATATGGAAGAAAAGACGATTGATGTTAATCATGCTCTGGTAAGAGTAAAGCGTCATCGTGATGACCCACCGAAGAGACTTGGTGTATCACTTCCTAAGACAGAAGCCGGTATCAGAACAGTACCAATGCTTGATCAGGTTCATGATGCTTTTCAGAGAATCTACGAAGAGCAACAAGCGACTGGATTTAATGAAACTGTCATCGATGGAATGCAAGGATTCATCTTTAAAAACGCAAATGGAGATGTTCTCTGTGAGCAGAATATAAACTTTGCTATTCGTAGGATTGTAGAATCCTACAATATAGATGAAGAGATAAAAGCTGCTAAGGAAAAGAGAGAGCCATTGTTGTTACCCAGATTTTCCTGTCACGTACTGAGACATACATTTGCATCAAGAATCTGTGAAAACGAATTAAATTTAAAAGTAATCCAAGAAATAATGGGACACCGCAGTATAAAAACAACAATGGATATTTATGCGGAAGTTACCAAAGGTAAAAAATCGGAGGCTATGCAGAACTTATCTGCAAAGTGGAAGGAATTCTAGAAAGGGCCTCCCTTAGAAAAAAGACACATGAGAGCCTAATAGACCTGAAAATGACCTCTATTAGACCTCGAATAAACACCAATAAACTCTATATGACGTAGTGTATTTTGCTTGGTAATATCTAATAATTACCAATAATCACCTAAAACTAACGTTGAAGGTCGATTCGTTGCACTTATGCCTTACGTAGCTGAGTAATCTCAGTAATTACATTTATAAATAATGATCAAAACGCGTTTCAGGGATTCCTGGAACGCGTTTTTTTAAATAAGCCTGGATGATAAACTGTCCTCCGTTGTTCAAAATGAGCGACGGGGGATTTTTTATATGGTCTTTTGTGCTATACTATATAGAAGTAATGTCCAAATTGTTGTTGGGGAAGAGGACTATAACAATGCCAAGTAGAAACAGAGTGAAGCTAAAAGGAAGGCTTAAGACTTATCTGCGTGTGTTTACGTATCTGGGGATTTTGCTTGTTCTCGTAAATGTAGCGGTGTTTACTGTTGATTTTACGGCAGGACTGATTATGCTTGCCTTCACCGGACTATATTTTATCGTTGTTTTATATCTGAACTTCTATAATAAACCCATAATAATGAATGAACTGGTGAGTTTTGCCACGGAATATGGTCAGATTCAGAAGAAGCTCTTAAGAGAACTGGATCTTGCTCATGCTGTGCTTGATGACACAGGAAAAGTAGTGTGGACAAACACTGCTTTTGAGAGGATTGTCCATGTTGAGAGGGGCTATAAGAAGTCGATAACATCCATTTTTCCCAGCATAACTGCTGAAAAATTTCCGGAAGGAAATGAAGAAAACTCCTACGAGCTAGATTATGAAAATGGAAATTATACTGTAAAGCTCAAGAGGATATCTCTTCACGAGATGGCTGTCAACAGTGATATTATTGATGCCAGGGAGTACGAAGGAAGTCTTATAGCACTGTATCTTTTTGATGAAACAGCACTCAAGCTTGCTATTCAGGAAGTTGATAACCAGTCATTGGCGGCAGGTCTTATTTATCTTGATAACTATGAAGAGGCGTTGGATAGTGTTGAGGAGGTCAGAAGATCTCTTTTGACCGCTCTTATTGATAGAAAGATCAATAAATATGTGGCTTCCTGCAATGGTATTGCCAAGAAGCTTGAGAAGGATAAGTACTTTGTTGTGATGCCCAAGAAGTCCTGTGAGATGCTGATAGAGCAGCGATTTGACATTCTGGAGGATGTAAAGACTGTAAATATCGGCAATGAGATGGCTGTGACATTGAGTATTGGTATTGGTCTTGATGGTCTTTCCTATGCCCAGAACTATGAATTTGCCAGAAATGCTATTGACCTTGCCCTTGGTAGAGGCGGAGATCAGGCGGTTGTTAAGAGTGCGGATTCCATTTCCTATTTCGGCGGTAAGAGTCAGCAGATGGAAAAGAGTACCAGAGTTAAGGCAAGGGTTAAAGCTCATGCCCTCAGGGAAATTATTTCCGGCAAAGACAATGTCATTGTTATGGGACACAGAATAGGCGATGTGGACAGCTTTGGATCTTCTGTCGGAATCTACAGGATTGCTAAGACTCTGGACAGAAAGTGCCATATTGTACTTAATGATATTACGACATCCATGCAGCCTCTTGTGGATCTTTTCAAGAATAACCCTGACTATGAGGATGATATGATCATTTCCAACCAGCAGGCTATTGATATGGCGGGATCCAACACTGTACTGGTTGTAGTCGATGTGAATAAGCCAAGTATCACTGAGTGCCCGGAACTGCTCAGATTCTGCAAGACGATAGTTGTTCTTGACCATCACAGGCAGGGAACAGAAGTCATTGAAAATGCTACACTTTCTTATGTTGAGCCCTATGCGTCATCTGCGTGTGAAATGGTATCAGAGATACTTCAGTATATCGGAGAGAATGTTAAGATCAAGAACGAGGAAGCAGACTCGCTGTATTCCGGCATGATAGTGGATACAAATAACTTTATGAACAAGACCGGAGTCAGGACTTTTGAGGCAGCAGCTTTCCTTAGGAGAAATGGGGCGGATGTCACCAGAGTCCGCAAGCTCTTCAGAGAAGATGCCAACGAATACAAGGCCAAAGCAGATGTGGTTTCACAGGCTGAGGTTTACCGCGGAAGATATGCTATTTCAGTTTTGAAAAATGACAGCATTCAGAGCCCTACCATAGTTGGTGCCCAGGCAGCCAATGAACTTTTGAATATTAAAGGGGTAAGGGCAAGCTTTATATGCACAGAGTATCAGAATCAGGTTTATGTCAGTGCCAGATCCATTGATGAAGTCAATGTACAGGTAATTATGGAGAAACTTGGCGGAGGCGGACATATCAGTTCAGCCGGATGTCAGCTTGAAGGAATGGATGCTCACGGAGCAATTGAAGTGGTAAAGAAAACTTTGGACAAGATGATAGAAGAAGGAGAATTGGAGTAAATGCAGGTAATTTTATTGGAAGATGTTAAGACACTTGGCAAAAAAGGTGAGGTTGTTAAGGTAAGTGACGGCTATGCCAAGAATTTTGTAATACCCAAGAAATTGGGAGTAGAGGCAACACAGAAGAATCTTAATGAGCTTAAGAACCAGCAGAAGAGAGATTCAATCGTTGCACAACAGCAGCTTGAAGAAGCGAAAGCGTACGGAGAGAAGATAAGCAAGGAGACTGTTCAGGTAACAATGAAGTCCGGAGAAGGCGGAAGAGTATTTGGATCTGTGTCATCCAAGGAGATTGTTACTGCAGCCAAGAGTCAGTTCGGATTTGATATTGATAAAAAGAAATTGCAGCTTGCTGAGCCTATCAAGGCTTTTGGAACTTACGAGATTCCGGTCAAGTTACATCCGCAGGTAACTGCAACGTTGAAGGTACAGGTAAAGGAACAGTGATATGGCGGAAGAAGCACTATTAAAGAGAGTTGCACCCAACAGTCTTGAGGCTGAGCAGTCCGTGGTTGGCGCGATGCTTATGGACAAGGATGCAATAGAGATTGCGGCCGAGATAGTAACTGCTGAAGATTTTTACAACAGACAGCTGGGAGTTCTTTTTGAAACAATGGTTGAACTCAATCAGGAGGGAAGCGCTGTAGATGTTGTTACTCTTCAGAACAGGCTCAGAGAAAAGAATGTGCCGCCAAACGTCAGCAGCGTAGAATTTATCGGTGATCTGATAAATGCGGTGCCAACATCAGCAAATGTAAAATACTATGCACAGATAGTTGCAGATAAATCTACTTTGAGAAAGCTGATACATGTAAGCGAGGAGACAATTAATTCCTGTTATAGCGATGCTGATGACATGGAAGGCATCTTAAATGAAGCTGAAAAGAAGGTTTTTCAGATCACACAGAAGAGAAATACCGGAGATTTTGTCTCGATTGACAAGGTCGTAATGAATGCCCTTAACAGAATTGAGATGGCAAGCAGAATGAAGGGTAATGTAACAGGACACTCCACAGGCTTTATTGACCTGGATTATGATACAGCCGGATTCCAGCCTTCGGATCTTATTCTTATAGCTGCAAGACCTGCTATGGGAAAAACGGCTTTTGTACTTAATATAGCGCAGCATATGGCATTTCATGACAATAAATGTGTTGCGATGTTTTCACTGGAAATGTCAAAGGAGCAGTTTGTCAACCGACTCCTTTCCATGCAGTCACATGTTGATTCTCAGCATATAAGAACGGGTAATCTTTCGGATATGGATTGGGAAAACCTGATCGAGAGTGCTGATGTTGTGGGCTCATCAAAGCTTATCATCGATGATACGCCCAGTATTTCCATTCAGGAACTCAGGTCTAAATGCCGTAAGTACAAGATGGAATATGACCTGCAGGTTGTCATGATCGACTATCTTCAGCTTATGTCAGGCGGTTCGGGTAAGAGCTCCGAATCAAGACAGCAGGAGATTTCAGAGATATCAAGATCCTTAAAGGCTCTGGCCAGAGAATTAAATGTCCCGGTTATAGCTCTTTCACAGCTATCCCGTGCGGTAGAACAAAGACCCGACCACAGGCCTATGCTGTCAGACCTTAGAGAGTCAGGAGCCATTGAGCAGGATGCTGATATGGTAATGTTCATCTACAGAGATGATTATTATAATAAAGACACTGAGAAAAAGGGAATTGCGGAGATAATAATAGCAAAACAGAGACATGGTCCAATTGGAACCGTAGAGCTTTTGTGGCTGCCGCAGTTTACCAAGTTCGCAAATCTGGATAAGGGGCACTAAGCCAAATAACAAAATAAAAAAAGCAGCCTACCAAGTAAACCTGGTGGACTGCATTTTTTATTTCTTTTTTGCTTAGTCTCAACCCTGTGAAATTGCTGAAACAGGACACTGAGCAGCGCATGAACCGCAATCGATACATGTGTCAGCGTCGATAACAAACTGAGCATCTCCCTGAGAGATAGCTGAAACTGGGCACTGAGCAGCGCATGATCCGCAGCTGATGCAACCATCACTAATAACGTATGCCATAATAATCTCCTTCCATTAGTTAAAATACTAAAGTCTGTAACAAAAATCGGTTGGCTTAGCCGGACCAACCCAATTACATGATTATGATATAATAACAAACTTTTTTGTGCAAGAGTTTAAACGAAAACTTTTATCAGAAGAAATAATTAAATAAATATAAATTAACTGACAATACAGATAAAGACTAGGAGTGTAAACGCTTACACAAATTGGCGCCAAACCCTTGCAATCGTTGACATTAGTATGTATTTAATGATACTATTGAAGTCGGCAGAATATGCGCTTTTAGGTCCGTCACATCAGATTTTCTTGGGAGGAAAATAATGTGAACGGTAATTTTTGCGCAAAATTAAGTGATTTGAAGCAATTTAGAACTGAGCGGATATATGCCAGACAATTTAACCTTAGAGCTGGCAAAATTGTCTGACATATATCCATTTGGGTCTGAATTGCCCAAAATATAACCCTAAACGAAGGTAGGAGGAATTGAAATGGCAAGAAACATGAAAACCATGGATGGTAACGAAGCAGCTGCATATGCATCATATGCCTTTACTGAAGTTGCCGCTATGTACCCAATCACACCATCATCTGTTATGCCTGAGCATGTAGATGAATGGGCAACAGCCGGAAAGAAGAACATTTTCGGCCGTACAGTTCAGATTACAGAAATGCAGTCTGAGGCCGGTGCAGCCGGTGCTGTACACGGATCACTTGTTGTAGGTGCTCTTACATCTACATACACAGCTTCACAGGGACTTCTTCTTATGATCCCTGATATCTACAAGATTGCCGGTGAGAGACTTCCGGGCGTATTTAACGTATCAGCTCGTTGCGTAGCTTCTCACGCACTTAACATTTTCGGTGACCACTCTGACGTATATGCTTGCCGTCAGACAGGTGCTGCTATGCTTTGCGATTCAAGTGTACAGGAAGTTATGGACCTTACACCTGTTGCATATTGCGCAGCAATCGAGGGAAGAATTCCTTTCATTAACTTCTTCGACGGATTCCGTACATCACATGAAATTCAGAAGATTGAGGTTTGGGATTACAAGGATCTTGATGAGATGGTTAACCATGAGGCTATTGATGCTTTCAAGGCCGGCGCTCTTAATCCTAATCATCCATGCCAGATGGGCTCAGCTCAGAACCCTGATATCTTCTTCCAGACAAGAGAAGCTTGTAACACAGGTTACAATGAGCTTCCTGCAATTGTTCAGAAGTACATGGACAAGGTTAATGCTAAGATTGGTACAGACTACAAGCTCTTCAACTACTATGGAGATCCTAATGCAGAAGTAGTTATCGTAGCTATGGGTTCTGTAAACGATACAATCGAAGAGACTATCGATTATCTTGAGAAGCAGGGCAAGAAGGTTGGTGTTGTTAAGGTTCGTCTTTACAGACCATTCTCAGCTAAGGCTCTTATTGATGCTATTCCTGATTCAGTTAAGAGAATCGAAGTTCTTGACAGAACAAAGGAGCCTGGTTCATATCGTGAGCCTCTTGCTCTTGATGTTATCGCAGCTCTTAAGGGAACTAAGTTCGAGTCAGTTCCTGTATTCTGTGGCCGTTATGGTCTTGGTTCTAAGGATACAACACCTGCACAGATCGTTGCTGTATTCGAGAACGACAAGAAGGAAGAGTTCACAATCGGTATCGAGGATGATGTAACAAATCTTTCACTTGATGCTGGTGCTCCACTTGTTACAACTCCAGAGGGAACAACAAACTGTAAGTTCTGGGGCCTTGGTGCTGACGGTACTGTTGGTGCTAACAAGAACTCAATCAAGATCATTGGTGATAACACAGATATGTATGCTCAGGCATACTTTGACTATGACTCCAAGAAGTCTGGTGGTGTTACAATGTCTCACCTTAGATTTGGTAAGAAGCCTATTAAGTCAACTTACCTCATCAAGAAGGCTGACTTCGTAGCTTGCCACAATCCATCATATATCCGCAAGTTC
>JAFPVA010000118.1 GCA_017413105.1 Butyrivibrio sp.
TATTTATAGCAGCAGATAATCCGGTGAGATTGGTAAGCGCCGTAGTGGAAAGGATGGATATCAGCAAGATCGAGCGCTCCTACTCCCGTGAAGGGAGAAACGAATATCCGCCGAGGATACTGCTCAAGATACTGATTTATGCATACATGCGGATGATCTTCAGTTCAAGAGAGATTGAACGGGCCTGCCGGGAGAACATTTGCTTCATGTATCTGCTAGGAAATCAGCCGGTGCCGGATCATAATACCATAGCAAGATTCCGAATAGGGCCACTGAAGGATACGAAGCAGGAGCTTTTGGAACAGTTTGTGAGAATGCTGGTAGAATGGGGATATGTAAGCCTGGCAACCGTATTTATCGACGGCACAAAGATTGAAGCCAACGCCAACAAGTACACATTTGTGTGGAAGAAGAGTGTGGAGAAATCGGTACAGAAGCTGAATGAACGGATGAAGAAAGAACTGCCAGGACTTTTAGCAGCAGCTGGGATCAAGTTCCATATTCCGGAAGACATTCAAATTCACCATCTCAAGAAACTTCGAAAGAAATTGTATATGAGGGCGGAAGAGGAAAAACTGGTCAGAGTGACCGGGAAAGGTCATCATAAAAAACCACTGCAAAAAGTGATAGACACAGTCAATGGCTGGCTGGAAAAGCTGAAGCGGTATACCCGGGATATCCACATCTGTGGGGATCGGAACAGCTACAGCAAGACAGATCACGATGCCACATTTATGCATATGAAAGAAGATCATATGCGCAATGGTCAGCTAAAGCCTGGATACAATGTGAATGTGGCAACATCGGAAGAGTTTATCATTGGAAATTACATCAGCGCCGACAGAAATGATGTCCACACCGTGATTCCATTCATGGAGTATCTGAAGCAGTATGGGCAGATAAAACGAATCTCTGTGGATTCCGGCTATGAAAGCGAAGAGAACTATTGCTATTTTGAGAACCTGCAAGGTATCGAACTTTATGTCAAGCCTTCCAATCATGAGCAGCTGAAGAGCCGGAAATACAGAACGGACATCAGCCGCAGAGAGAATATGGCTTATGATGAAGCCGCCGACACTTACATCTGTGCAAACAACAAGAAACTGACGTTCGACTACAATAAGGAAAGTAAATCCAAAAATGGATTTGAGACAGAAACCGCGGTATACAGCTGCAAAGATTGTGCAGGATGCCCTCTGAAGGAAAAGTGCATCAGAGCATGTGGCAGCAAAAAGCCGTTGACAGATCGCAGCAAGGTAATCTATGTATCAAAGCGGTTTGTACGCCAGCGGGACGAGATGGAGAAAAAGATCAATACGGATGAGGGAAAGCTGATTCGTATTAATCGGAGTATCCAGGCCGAGGGTGTATTTGCCATGACAAAGGAAGACATGGGATTCAGAAGGTTTATGCTGCGAAGCTCGGTTAAAGTTGAAGTAGAATGGATGCTCCTCAGTCTGGCATACAATCTACTCAAGCTGCATCATAAAACTCAGAAACAGCGCTTGGGAACAGGCCTCGTGCTTCCAGCGGGTTTCCCGGTAGGATTATAGCTTTTTTGAATTGAACATGAGAAAGTAACAGGGAGCGCTGATCTTTTTTCAGCACTCCCCGAAGGTGGTTTTGTCGTTTTCAGATATTTCAGTAAGTTTTGAATACTGTGCGTCAATAAGAAGAGGCGTTGCCTCAATTCAGCTTATTTTGCTGTTTTGAGACAACGCCTTTCTTGTCTATTTAATAAGATTATGATATCATTAAAAAAACCTGATTCAGGATTAATGGATGTAAACCTGGACGAAGGGAGCTCTTTATAAACATGACAAA
>JAFPVA010000119.1 GCA_017413105.1 Butyrivibrio sp.
AGCTGATTTCTTTCTTGCCGCCGTTTCCGTCATCAATCTCCTGAACAAGAGTAGCCAGTCTTTCCTGATCACAGAAACAGTAATATGCCTCGCCCTTTTCTACGAGCTCTTTTGCATACTTCATATAGATGCCGGCCTTCTGTCTCTCACTCTGAACGTAAGGTCCGCAGCCCTTGTCCTTGTCCGGACCCTCATCATGAATAAGTCCGGTCTTTTCAAGTGTTCTATAGATGATCTCAGTAGCACCTTCTACATAGCGCTCCTGATCTGTATCCTCAATTCTAAGAAGAAAGTCTCCGCCCTCATGTTTTGCGATAAGGAACTCATAAAGAGCTGTACGCAAATTACCAACATGCATGCGTCCTGTAGGGCTTGGCGCATATCTTGTACGAATTTTCATAATATCATCTCCTAAAAAATTTTACTGATTACATAAATCTAGATTTTAGCATATTGTTTCTGGATGGTCAAAAAATATTCACGGAACATAAACCAGGGTAGTTTTTCGAAAGCATGAAATCAGCTTAAATAATGCAGAATAAGCAACTCCTATTCCATAAACAATTACTACTGTGTTTGGTTTTTTGATAAATATCAGACTGATCAAAATTAAAGCAATATCGAATATTCCTCGAAATAGCTGGAAACGCCAGGATTTTGCCCCAAGCCTTTTCTCTTCAAGAGCCTTCAATACCTCTATAATGCCTGCAAAGGCATGGATGATAATGATATAAAGAATTATGTATATCTTTGGTACATCAAATAGTGTTCCGCTAAATACACCAAAATCAAGTAAAATACATCCTGTAACAAGGATAAGACGGCCGTTTACCATATATCTTGCCATGGAAAAGTAATAAAACAGCTGATTTATTCCCTTTATGGTCATGGCAAATCCTAAAACAGTCAGCACAACCCAGTATCCATCCTCCGGAAAAAGCGCCAGCGAAAGTCCAAAGATAAGCTGAACCAATCCGACTATGATATTTTCAATCCGCTGAAATATTGTCATTTACTTTCCCACCTTAGAAAAACCCGCCAGACCGTTTCCTGATTCGAAAATCTTATTTGAAACCATGCACTTCTGATCAATGGCAGCTTTTACAAATTTTCCGATACTAGTATTATCTTTCTCATTTGCCGGGGCATTTAGATATTCTTCATGGTATTTGTTTACATCAAAATCCTCTATAGTTTCACCGGATAACTCCTCACCAAAGGCCTTCCAGTCATTGCAGGCATTCAGCTGTCTTTTCTCTAGTATCTCTCTTATGCGTTGTTCATAACTGCTTACCGAGATAAGGTCATAGGTATTTTTCTCAAATGTTTCATACTCACCCCTTAAGAACTTGAGCCCATAGACCATCTGAGTAAATGCCTTAAAATAATCATTGGGGTTATCCTTTATCATCTCTTTATAATCATCCCAGGCAGGAAGATAACAGTATTTAGCAAAGCTGTAATCCGGGAAGTGCCCGGCTCTCCCGTGCCCCAGATTCATTATAGAGTTTTCATTATTCTGCAAAATGCTGTTTGTATATATATGTTTTTCAAGATCATCCGGTGCAGAAGCACTATGTCTGAATTTGACCTGAACTTTTGTATAGTCCTCTCCCTCTTTTACAAACTCATAAAAATCATAATCAGTATTATTGATTACAAGGGATGGGGTTCCTGCAAAATACATATGAGCCCAGGTATCAGCTAAAACATGCATGGAAATACCAATAGCCTGCAGGCTTTTATTCTTTGCAAGCTTTATCGTGTCCACTAATAGGTCACCGTTTGGTCCGCAAATGAGTCTGTATTTTCTCATATAGCGTTTAGTACGATGCTGCTTTTGCGCATAAAGATCCCGCGGCAAAAAATGAAAAGATGCCCATATTCTTGTAATATCCTGAAGTCCGATTATATCAGTTCTTGCATTGGCAAGTTCCAGCTGAGACTGGGTCGTTGCAGCAAGAAGAGGTGCCCCTAGCTTATTCAAAAGAGCTTTCGTGCAAAGATCAACAAATTGGGCACTATAAGCAATGTCCAGACTTTCTTCATGGTCAAAGCCTGAAATATATGCAGCGCAATATGTAGCATAATAATGAAAGTCTTCCTGCATAATGTCCTCGCTTATTGCTTGATTTTGCTGTCCTGCTTCTTTAAGACAAAATACGAAATAAGAATATCAGCGAGCAGCATAACCATTGAAATATCAACAAAAATAGAAACAATTACAGTATCTAAATTAGTATCACTATCAAACTGACTGCCATAAGAGGCAAAAGAAATAATAGTCAATATTAAAAACATGATAGTAAACGGAATAAATAGCCTGCCGTGTTTTTTTCCTCTGGCTATACGCATAGAATTAGAACCAATGTATAAATGCCAAAGAAAAATAAATAAGCACAAAATAGCCAGCATAATAAATAATATATGCACTGCCAAACTTATATCTACGTCATCTGTCACATAATCCTCAAGGTTAAAAAGATCATCCTGGGCAAAAAAGACTCCCATATAAGTTTTTATTACTGTCCAGAACCCCAGAAGAATGATACAGATGCCACTAATATACATATTATGAAGACGCCTGGTTGTCTTTTCCTTCATTTTTCCCTCTTATCTTAAGTATCCATAAATTCAAAATACACAAATTTTTCATTGTTCATTTTATATATTAAATTATATTCCCAATTTGTCGGAAATGAATATATTATATGCCGTTTTTATGTTTTTTTAATCAATATAAAACCCCGTGAAAAAGCTATGTTCACGGGGCTTTGCTATACTTAGTTTTTACCAGTAGAACCAAATCCGCCTCTGTCCTGACCCTCCAAATGATCACATTCTAAGAAATCAATATGAGGCTGGTTCTCCATGATCCGGAACTGGCAGATTCTGTCGTTAAAAGAAATATGAGTATCTCTCATTGCAATAACCGGCATAAACCATTGGTCATTATCACCGCAATATGAATGATCAATTATTCCCATACTGTTAGCCTGAATAATTCCAAAATTCTTAAAAGTTGAACTCCTTGGAACAACATGCGCTTCATAACCTTCAGGAATCTCCATAGCTACACCAAGGGGAATCAGTTTAAATTCCCCCTCCTTAAGATCAATATCTTCAGCACTTCTAAGATCAATCCAGTCGGATTTTCCATCTATGTACTTTAACTTTTCGATATTGTCATTGAAATATTTGATCTTTATCTCTTTTTTCATATCTTCCTCGCAAATCCCTTTGATTTATTTTATCTCGATTACTTTAAAGTCAAGCCTTTCAATTGCCCTGATAAATACTGCGTCCGGAACCTCTGAGTTTAACGTAACAACTGCTATACCGGTTTTATAGTCAGCATCTGCAGATGAAACACCTTCAAGGCCAAGTAATGCCTTCTCTACCTGCCCCTGACAAGCAGTATTATCCATGCCTTTAATCTTAATTGTCTTTTTCATGTTATCAGTCCCTCCTGCCTTCTTCTGAAACAGCGGTAATTGTAGCAATTTCAATAGCATTTCTTTGATACTTCCCATTTACCGACCTCCTTATGTCAAAGGCTTTAAGTCTAAAAGCATTCACTAATGCCATAAAACTCAAAAGGCCCATTAACGCACCTAAAACCATCAGAATATAAGAGATACCGGAGGAATTAAGAATTGCGCCCGTTATCAAAAGAACTCCAATAACACAACAGAGAGATACCCATATTATATTCTCTTTTCTATTTCTTGTGACAGCGCAGGATAATCTTATAGCCCCCGGAATGTTCAAAAGACTTTTATCCTCTAGCTCAAAATCAGCATTACCATTTATCAGATCTATGTAAGCAATAATTTTGCCAATACCGGATAGCTTTCTTTTAATATCATTTTCTCTTTCGGGAGAAATCTCTGAAATAACTACATCTGCGCCTACAGACTTGGAAACAGCAGCCGCCGTAAGCTTATCATATTCAGAAACAACCACTGTTCGGATGCCCATATTCTGAAGTTCGGAAACAGCCTCTTTAGTACCCTCTTTTATAGGATCAGAAACGGCAATCATACCAAGAAGTCTTTTTCCTTTTGAAAAAAAGGTTATGGTTTTCCCCTGAGCAGCTAATTCCTCAGCTCTTAAACAGATTTCCGGCGGTATTGTTACCTTTTCTTTAACAAAGCTCTGAGTTCCTCCCCTTATAAGAAGTCCTTCAAGCTCCGCTTCAAGATTGTTTCCAGGATATGCTCTGAAATTAGAAATTTCTGACTCGTCGTCGATAAGTAGTTCATCTGCATATTTTACTATCGCTCTAGCCGATCCTTCTTCACAGTTTTTCTCAAGTAAAGCAGCAACTTCCAATAGTTCGTCGTCAGAAAAACCGCCAACAGAATAGCCACTCTTAGTAAAGTGATCTGCACTGCATACATCTGTCACGACAGGATTTCCCTTTGTGAATGGTGTTTCTTTATCAAGAACCACCATTTGGATTTTGGCAGTCTCAAGGAAAGCCGCAGGAGTTTTGAAAGAAATCCCATTTTCTGCAGCTTTTCTCATACCAATTATACCTGTCAATTTTATAGACAACCACAGTGCCAAAAGACTGCATGTTATCAGAGCCGCAAATGTAATTACAAATTTAACCATTAATTAAAAATCTACCTCTGTATCATAATAACAGCATTTAAGGAGTTTCTCCATCTCTTCCTGGCTTGGCTGACGAGGATTAGAACCTGTGCAGGCATCCAGAATAGCGTTAGCTGCGATATCATGGAGTCTCTCAAGGAATATATCCTCAGCAACAAAGCCTTCTTCAGCTGGAAGACCGTCAGCACCGTAGTTCTTGATGCAATGAGGAATGTTAAGATCGTCGTTCATCTTGCGAAGATACTCAATAAGAAGTTTAACCTTCTCATCATCATTTGATCCACCAAGATGCATATAATCAGCAATAACGCCATAGCGCTTCTTAGCAGTCTCATCCTTTGCATTAAATGCAATAACCTTTGGAAGATACATAGCATTGGCTGCGCCATGGATGATATGTGCACCCTTATCAGCAAAAACGGCACCTGTCTTGTGAGCCATTGAATGAACGATGCCAAGAAGAGCATTTGAAAATGCCATTCCTGCAAGGCACTGAGCGTTATGCATCAAGTCTCTCGAATTAAGGTCGCCATTGTATGATTTAACAAGGTTTTCCTGAATCATTTCTATTGCATGAATTGCCAGACCATCTGTGTAATCACAATTTGCTGTAGAAACATAAGCTTCAATAGCATGTGTGATTGCATCCATTCCGGTATGCGCCACAAGCTTGACAGGCATAGTATGAGTAAGCTCAGGGTCAACAATAGCAACATCGGGAGTAATCTCAAAATCAGCTATCGGATACTTGATGCCCTTCTGATAATCTGTGATGATTGAAAAAGCTGTAACTTCTGTAGCTGTTCCTGAAGTTGAAGGAATAGCGCAAAAATGAGCTTTTGTACGAAGCTTTGGAAGTCCAAATACCTTACACATATCCTCAAAGGTTGTCTCAGGATACTCATATTTGATCCACATAGCCTTGGCAGCATCAATAGGTGATCCGCCTCCAATAGCTACGATCCAGTCAGGTTGGAACTTCTGCATAGCCTCAGCGCCCTTCATTACGGTTTCAACTGAAGGATCCGGCTCAATTCCCTCAAAAAGCACTACTTCCATACCTGCTTCCTTAAGGTAATCTTCTACCTTCTGAAGGAATCCACCCTTTTTCATTGAGCTTCCACCAACACATACGATAGCTCTTTTTCCCTCAAGTGTCTTAAGCGCTTCTAATGCGCCCTTCCCGTGGTAAATGTCCCTCGGTAGTGTAAAACGTGCCATAAGAAATAACCTCCCATTTATTAAATTGTTAAAATTATAACGTAACCATCTTCTATTATACCCTTTTTACTATTTATGGTCTATGTATTTTTATAAAAAAATGAACCTTTATGTTCTGAAAAACAGAAAATACATAAAGGTTCAAATACAGATCAGAAAAGCAAAAAGAATCTAAAAAACATCGACAAAATCTGAATAATAATAAACAGTCGAAATAGCTTCCACAAAAATGAAAAGCCATAACTTGGAGTTCTATTAGAGCCGGTCCAATTATTCCACTCTTTGAAGATATCGTCAGGACTATTATTCCCCCTACTGAAATCTCCACTTCTCCACTCCCAGTAAGTTCCATAATTACCGGAAGAATTCTGCTCTTTTTCCGCATAGGGACGGGAACTACTTGTGTTATAAGTATAGGCCTGTCTATATCTTTCAGCTCCCGGTTTAGTCAAAATATCATAAGCTGCATTTATTTCATTCATTTTCTCTGCTGCAGCGGCATTTCCGGGATTAAGATCCGGGTGATATTTTTTTGCAAGTGTTCTGTGAGCTCTCTTTATCTCTTCTTCAGAAGCCCCGGGCGCAACTCCCAGAACCTTGTAGGGATCCATCATCATATCATTTTCCTCCAACCAAATACCATCTTTGAACTATAGTCTCAGGTCTTTCTTATAAAACGCTCACCGCACTTGGGACATCTTATCTCTATCCTGCCCTTACCCTTTGGAACTCTTATCTGTTGATGGCATTTTCTGCAAATATAGTATCTGCTTGTTTCTCTGTCTCTTACCTGAAGTCTTAACAGATTCAAATTACTTCTTGGAGTTTTTGTGATTTCGAGAAATTTCTGATTCTCCGCATATCTTTTAGTAATGTTCTTGGAAAATATCCTGAATACGGTGTAGCCAAGAAATATAACCCATAAAAAATAAATAATGACACTTTGTGCATAAACATTAATGATTGCAAATATTATTGATGCCCAAAGGGTCGTCCTTGCCATATTATCAAAGCCATTTCTCCCGATAAGAACCCTTGATATTATCATGTTTAACTGATAACCAAACTGCCGTATCCTATTCATTAGTTACCTGCTTTCTATCTTTAATAGTATTTAATTATGTGCAATTTATTTTATATCACTTTTCTTTGATTTTATATACCAGAAAAAGCAAAAAAACAATCTGTAATTTTCTTTTTTATTATATTGGCACAACCTAAAATGAACATTAAAATTCCGCCTCATATCACAGAAAACATGAGGCGGAAAAGAAATTCTATTTTACAAATTGATTACTCTTGCAAACTCAAGATCATGGACATCTTTTGCTGCGATAAACAAAGGTCCTGAGCCCTGCTTATCTCTGACAAATTTAATAGCCGCCTTTCTCTCTTCATCACTAAGTCCGTCAAAGGGCTCGTCCATTATAAGAACGTCGTTTGGAATGCAGCAGGCCCTTGCTATAGCCACCATTCTACGCTGTCCCTTTGTCAGCACTTTTATGGGCTTAAGTAATGCTTCTTCCGGAAGAAGTTTCAATAGTTCTTCAGTAACTGTTTCTCTGAACAGTTTATTGCTGACCATAAACACATTATCTATAGCATTTAAGGATTCCACCATTCTGTCATCCTGAAAAACTGTCCCGGAAACAATATATGGATACTTATAATCACCAAGAAGTCCTACATTTCCGCTATCGGGTTTCTCAAGTCCAAGTATTATCCTTACCAGTGTTGTCTTGCCGCACCCTTCAGGTCCTGTAACAACATAAGCATGCTCTGATTCGATATTCAGAGAAAAGTCATCCAAAACCTTCTTATCACCGTAGGACTTGGATACATTTTTTACTTCAATGATCATTTATTCGTTATTGTCCTCTAGTATTATTTCATATTTTTGCTTATTTCTTTGAAAAAATCCCCTTAATTTTTTCAAGTATCACAGGAATATAAATGTACTTGATCACCCTGTCTGTAGGCATCCTGTAAACCTTGGCCATTTCTAGCAAACTCTTATCTACAATCATTATTCTGCCTCCATGATCAGCCCTGATTCTGCTTCTCTACAAGATGATCACTGCAGTATTTTTCACGGAGCCTTGGCTTGTCGATCTTGCCGGTAGGATTACGGAGAACCTTATCAAAAATGATCTTTCTTGGTCTCTTGTAACGAGGAAGATCAACACAGAAGCCGTTCACATCATCCTCTGTGAGTGTCATTCCTTCTTTTACCTGAATGATAGCAGCTGCAATCTCACCAAGACGTGGATCAGGAAGACCAATAACCGCAGCGTCATGAATCTTATCGTTCTTCATAAGGAAGTTTTCAATCTGAACCGGATACAGATTCTCACCGCCGGATATGATGACATCTTTCTTACGGTCTACAAGGAAGATAAAGCCATCCTCGTCCTGGCGTGCCATATCACCGGTAAAGAGCCAGTTGTCCTTTAAAATCTCAGCTGTCGCCTCAGGATTCTTGTAATACTCAACCATAACACCGGGACCTTTGACACAAAGTTCACCGATTTCACCCTGTTTAACAAGATTTCCCTCTTCATCCACAATCTTTGTCTTCCAGCCATAACCCGGAACGCCGATAGCACCAACTTTGTGAACATTCTCCATTCCAAGATGAACACAGCCGGGGCCGGTAGACTCTGAAAGTCCATAGTTAGTGTCATATTTATGATGAGGAAAATACTCAAGCCAGTGTCTTACCAGAGAAGGTGGAATAGGCTGAGCACCAATGTGCATGAGTCTCCACTGACTGAGCTGATAATCCTCTATCTTAAGTTTTCCTGAATCAAGAGCTGCTAAAATGTCCTGCGCCCAGGGCACAAGAAGCCATACTATAGTGCAGTGCTCCTCAGATACAGCCCTGAAAATGGATTCTGGAGAATTTCCCTTTAAAAGGACTGCTCTGCTTCCTGTAAACAGTGAACCAAACCAGTGCATTTTTGCTCCCGTATGATAAAGAGGCGGAATGCAAAGGAAATTATCATTGTGAGTTGTCTCATGATGCATTGCCTCCATTTTGGCTGACTGCATAAGAGCAGTATGAATATGCAAAATAGCTTTAGGAAAGCCCGTTGTGCCTGAAGAAAAATATATTGCTGCGTTATCACAGTCTTCAACAAGCACTCTTGGAGCAACGGATGAAGAATTGGAAACCTGCTTGTAATAATCCTCAGCATAAGACGGTGTCTGGTCTCCTACATAGAAAAGAAGCATCTCTTTTTTGAGTTTCTCTGCAATATCCTCAATACGACCGATAAATTCAGGTCCATAAAACAGAACATCCGAATCAGAGGCCTTTAAACAATAATCAATTTCCTCAGAGGTAAATCTGAAGTTGAGAGGAACCGCAACGGCTCCTGCCTTTAAGATACCAAAATATATTGGGAGCCATTCAAGACAGTTCATAAGAAGAATTGCACACTTCTGCCCTTTTTTAACTCCCCTCTCCATTAGCATATTTGCGACACGATTTGCCTTTTCATCAAAGACAGACCATGTTATCTGACGTCTGTAATAAGAAGTAGATGTAGGCTGGATAAGTTCATACTCTTTCCATGTAACCCTCTGTTCTTCCCTTATCTCGGGATTAATCTCCACAAGTGCTACTTCTTCCCCATAAAGCTTAGAATTACGTTCAAGTAAATCTGTAATTGGCATTGTAACCTTCTCCCTTCTGCCGCGCTTTAAAGCACTAAAGTAGAGTATACATTCTTTTTGCAAAAAGGTCAAACTTGCATATACAATTTCTAAAGCTGAAATACTATAATCATTATTAAGTATAATTATTCAAATAAAAGGAGGATTCTAAAATGGAACGAGTTGAAAAATTTTTGAAGGAAGCCGGAACCTACTATCTTGCAACAGTTGACGGAGATCAGCCAAGAGTTCGCCCCTTTGGAACTGTTAATAATTTTGAAGGAAAGCTTTATATTCAGACCGGCAAGGTAAAAGATGTATCAAAGCAGCTTCACAATAATCCAAAGGCCGAGATCTGCGCATTCAAGGACGGAGCTTGGCTTCGTGTAGCCTGCACTCTTGTTGAGGATGACCGTCTTGAAGCAAAGCAGTCAATGCTTGATGCATACCCATCACTTCAAGGCATGTACAAGGCTGATGACGGCAACACAGAAGTTTTCTATATGAAGGACGCTACTGCTACCTTTAGCTCTTTTACAAGTGCTCCTGAAATTGTAACCTTCTAATCCTTGATTTATTCAAAGATATATTATATTCTAGTTTATATGTTTGCTTTACCACTTTAAAGCAATAATATTGTTTTTAGTACAGGTAGGAGGTTACACAATGAACGATACTAATGCAAAGCAGCTCATGCTGGGCAATAAGGCTGTTGCCCGCGGTCTGTACGAGGCCGGAGTTTGCTTTATTTCCAGTTATCCCGGCACACCAAGTACCGAGGTTACTGAGGAAGCTGCAAAATATGATGAGATTTACTGCGAATGGGCTCCAAACGAAAAGGTAGCCATGGAATCTGCTTTTGGTGCATCACTTGCAGGTCGTAGAAGCTTTTGTGCCCAGAAGCATGTAGGACTTAACGTAGCTGCCGACCCTCTTTACACTATGTCTTACACCGGTGTAAATGCAGGTCTGGTTATTGATGTTTCCGACGATGCAGGAATGCACTCTTCTCAGAATGAGCAGGATTCAAGGCATCACGCTATCGCTGCAAAGGTGCCAATGCTTGAGCCTTCAGATTCAGCTGAAGCTCTCGAGTTTACAAAGCTTGCATATGAAATATCCGAGAAGTTTGATACTCCTGTTCTTCTAAAGATGTGCACGAGAGTTGCTCACTCCCAGTCAATCGTTGAAACCAAAGACCGTGTAGTTCCTGATAAGCCTTACGTTAAGAATATCGGCAAATATGTTATGATGCCCGGAAACGCAAAAAAGCGTCACCCCATAGTTGAGCAGAGAACCAAAGACCTTATCGCTTATGCAGAAACAGCTCCTGTAAACCGCGTAGAAATTGGCGGTACAGAAATTGGTATCATCACATGTTCAACCTCCTATCAGTATGTTAAAGAGGTATTTGGTGATTCAGTAAGCGTTCTTAAGATTGGAATGACCAATCCTCTTCCTGAAAAACTCATAAAAGATTTCGCAGCAAAAGTTGATAAACTCTTTGTTGTTGAAGAACTTGATCCAATCATCGAAAATCATGTCAAGGCTCTCGGCCTTACAGTAACAGGAAAAGAACTCCTCCCAATAGTTGATGAGTTTTCACAAAATCTCCTTGCAAAAGCATTTGGAAAAGAAACTTCCGACTCTTTTGTCCTTTCTGACAATATTCCAAACAGACCGCCTGTTATGTGCGCAGGCTGTCCTCACAGAGGTCTGTTCTATACTCTAAAAAAGAATAACTGCACTGTTCTTGGTGATATCGGCTGCTATACACTTGGCGCTGTTCCTCCGCTTGGTGCAATTGAGATGACTCTTTGTATGGGTGCTTCAATTGGTGCACTCCACGGCTTTAATAAAGTCCGCGGCGCAGAAAGTGAGCACAAAACAGTTGCTGTTATCGGTGATTCTACCTTTATGCACTCCGGAATGACCGGACTTGCAAACGTTGCTTACAACCAGTCCAATTCCACTATTGTAATCGTTGATAATTCCATTACCGGCATGACGGGTCACCAGCAGAACCCTACAACAGGCTACAACATTAAAGGCGACCCTGCAGGAAAGATTGACCTGGAGGCACTTTGCAGAGCTATGGGCTTTGAAAGAGTTCGTGTAGTCGACCCATATAACTTAGCCGAATGCGATAAGGTTCTCAAGGAAGAACTTGCCGTAGATGCTCCTTCAGTGATCATCTCAAGACGCCCCTGTGCTCTTCTTAAGTATGTTAAGCACAACGCTCCTTTAAAGGTTAACAAAGATAAATGTGTAGGCTGTAAGTCCTGCATGAAGGTTGGCTGCCCTGCAATTTCAATTAAGAATAACAAGGCAACAATCGATGCAACACTCTGTGTTGGATGCAACGTATGTAGTCAGCTCTGCCCTGTTGGGGCGTTCGAGTAAAACAAGCAGCAAAGTGTTGACTGCTGATTCTACTTTATTTGGAGGCGTAATGCGATGGAAACAAAAAATGTAATGATTGTTGGTGTTGGAGGACAGGGCTCGCTCCTTGCAAGTAAACTCCTCGGTCACCTTCTTTTATCACAGGGATATGATGTAAAGGTGTCGGAAGTTCACGGAATGAGTCAGCGTGGAGGAAGTGTGGTAACCTATGTCCGCTATGGAGATAAGGTTTACTCTCCTGTTATCGATAAGGGCGAAGCTGATTTCATTGTTTCTTTTGAGCTTTTGGAGGCTGCAAGATGGCTTCCTTTCCTAAAAAAGGATGGCCAGATAGTTACAAACACTCAACAGATAGATCCTATGCCTGTTATCACAGGAGCTGCCGAGTATCCTGAAGATCTGGTAAAAAAGCTTCTGGCTACAGGCGCAAAAGTAGATGCACTGGATTGCCTGTCTCTTGCTGAGGAAGCGGGTTCAGCTAAAGCTGTTAATATTGTTCTTCTGGGAAGACTCTCTCACTACTTCGATCTTCCTGAAGATGAATGGATGAAGTCCCTGGAAGCAAATGTACCTTCCAAGTTCCTTGAAATGAACAAAAAGGCATTTGAACTGGGCAAAAACTATTCCGCTTAAATTGTTGCTTTGTAAACGTAAGAATTTCATGAGTTTTGCTGGGAGAATCAGAATATGGAGCAGTATTTTCAAAAAGAAATAGAGTGTGCATCTTATGAAGATATCAAAAAGATGCAAAGCGAAAAGCTTGTCAAGCAAGTAAAGCGTGTTTGGGACAACGTTCCCTATTATCGCAAAAAAATGGAAGAAAAAGGTGTAACACCTGATGACATCAAATCAATTGATGACCTTCATAAGCTTCCGTTTTTATCTAAAAAGGATTTGAGAGACGCATATCCTACAGGGCTTCTGGGTGCCCCACAAAAAGACTGCGTTAGAATTCACTCCACATCAGGAACTACCGGAAAAAGAGTTGTTGCATTCTATACTCAGCACGATATCGACCTCTGGGAAGACTGCTGCGCAAGAGCTATTGTTGCTGCAGGAGGAACAAACGAAGATGTTTGCCAGATTGCCTATGGATTTGGTCTTTTCACAGGAGGCGCCGGTCTTAACGGTGGTTCACACAAGGTTGGCTGTCTTACTGTTCCTATAAGTTCAGGTAATACCGACAGACAGATGATGTTTATCCAGGATCTTCAGGCTACTATCCTATGCTGCACACCAAGCTACGCAGCATATATATCCGAGCGATACAAGGAAGAAGGCTATACTCCGGATAAAATTCCATTAAAGGCCGGCATCTTCGGAGCTGAAGCCTGGAGCGAAGAAATGCGTCAGGAAATAGAGGCAACTCTTGGAATCAAGGCTTTTGATATCTATGGTCTTACTGAACTTTCCGGTCCCGGTGTTGCGTTTGAATGCTCAGAGCAAAATGGTATGCACATTAATGAGGATCACTTCATTGCTGAGATAATCGACCCTGATACTGAAGAGGTTCTTCCTGAGGGCTCTCAGGGCGAGCTTGTATTTACTGCTGTAGACAAAGAAGCTTTCCCAATGCTCAGATACCGCACAAGAGACATCTGTAAGCTTACCCGTGGTAAATGCTCCTGCGGAAGAACCTTTATCAAAATGGCTAAGCCTATGGGCCGCAGCGATGACATGCTCATTGTCCGCGGCGTTAACGTATTCCCGAGCCAGATTGAGACCGTTCTTCTTAACAATGGCTACGCTGCCAACTATCAGATTGTTGTTGATCGTGCAAATAATACAGATTCACTTGATGTTCAGGTAGAAATGACACCTGAGATGTTCACAGATAATGTCGGTGAAATCGAGGAACGTCAGAAGAAACTTGCAACAGACATGTATTCAATGCTTGGAATCAAGGTTAAGATTTCACTTATGGCTCCTAAGTCCATTGCAAGAAGTGAAGGCAAGGCTGTTCGTGTTATCGACAAGCGAAAAATCTAATATATTTTTGAAGTAATTGTAGATTATGTAAATTCTCTTTTGAAAATAGTAGAATAATAATATCATCTAATAAATCAGGAGAATGAATATGAGTATAAAGCAAATATCAGTGTTTTTGGAGAACAAACCCGGTACGTTAAAAAAATTAACCTCTGTAATGGCAAAGAATAACATCGATATGCGAGCTACATCCCTTGCTGAGACCAAGGATTTTGGCATAGCAAGAATTATCGTTGATGATGCTCTTGAGGCAGTTAATACACTGAAGGAAAATGATTTTGTTGCCAGCCTCACTTCTGTTCTGGCAGTCGAAATTCCGGACGAAGCCGGCGGTCTTGACAAGCTTCTTGATGTCTTTGCAGATGCCGAGGTAAATATCGAGTATATGTACGCATTCCCAGGACGTGGCACAGAAGGTCATGCCTACATGATCTTCCGCGTAGCCGACACAAAAGCTGCAGAAGCAAAGCTTACAGGCAAGGGCCTTAAACTCCTCTCTCAGGAAGACATCGCCAATATGTAAAAAAACGTGCGCGAAGGCGCACGTTTTTTATGTTAAAGAATAATCTCCATCTGGGTTTCTTTTGGTTTCATTCCCATATTCTCGTAGAATCTTCGAGCAGAGTCATTGCCCTCCCAAACGTTTAAAGTTATTTCGTAGCAGCCCAGCTCTTTAGCATAGGATTTAACATAATCAAATAACTGACGGCCAACATGCTGACCACGAGCTTTTTCATCAACACATAAATCGTCAATAAATATTTGAGCAAATGGCTTGATACAACGAGACCCTTCGGTTTTCTTTATTTGACAGAAACAATAGCCCTGAACTATTTCGTTATTATTATCATCAGGATTATCTTTTTTGCCACCATTATCCAAATCACCTACAGCAACAAAAATAGGTTTTGTATCGTCCTTATACATCTCATGAAGGTCCTCTTTTGAATACTTAGTCCCATCATAGATAAAAAGATCAGGGCGTATATCAGCATGAATATTGCATACCTGCTGTAAAAGTTCAATGATCCTTTCTGAATCTTTATCCTCTGCTCTCCTTATTTCCATACCTCTCTTCTCCTTTCCGGCAGTAAATATTTTCCAACTTTGACCAAAAAGATGACAGAGTCAAAAGAAAACTTTGTCCCTGTCATCATAATATATCACATTCTCATAAAATCCGCAGTCAGTTCGAATTTCTAAAATTCATATCAAGATATCATACCTTCGCTTTATCATAAGTAACGCAGGTTTTAGTAATAACAAGAGGCCAGACAATCATTACAAAAAGAGTCATTATAAGTCTTGCAATAAAGTGTCCCCAGTGTCCTCCAAATGCCGCTACTAAAGTAGCCGGTGCGAAAAGATCCTTCCAGGCCATAACAAGCCCCATTCCAACAGCTACCATTACAGGCAGTTCTTTTGTTCCGAATGGAATCTCATACTTGATATAATGGCGATCAACGAAGCTTCCAATAAGGAATCCAAGGCAGGCTCCGCAGGCCTTAAAGCAGTCATTCATCATTTTATTTGGATCAACCAAAAGTGCGCCACTTACATCGTAGTCCATAGGATATGGTTTTAACTGAATATAGATAAGTGAAACAAAGACAAAAACAATGCCAACTAATGTAAGTATATCTATAAGCTTCTCATTTCCTTCTACCTTCTTACTTACTACACTGACAATAAATAACAAAAGCACAGTCTCAAGCATGCCTACTACCACATCCTGAGGAGTATGAACTCCAAGGAAATTTCTGGAAAAACCTGTAAGAAGTATCAGTATAACACATAAAACAGCAAGCCATTTTCTCTTGTCTTTTTGCCAGACAAAAGTACTACCATACACCGCTGTTGCAGTTCTTGTATGACCGCTGGGGAAAGAATATCCTGTGGCAGCAGTCTTCGAATCCCCGGCAGGTTCAATAAGGTCCGAACGGATCCAGGGTCTGTATGCGCATACTGTCAGCTTGATAACACCGTTTATAAGCTCACCAATCTCATGGTTTATCAAAAAGAAATATCCCCACTTTTTATCTACGCCCCAGAAAATTACAAAAGGTAAAAATGGGAGAATATCAACCGCAAACTTAGATAATGCATTAAAGAATTCATTCAGGATGCCTCCTGTGGCGTTTCTGAATTCCTGAAGAAAAAGTAAATACTGAATATCAAGTTCCATTTTTTTCTCCTTAGTCTAAAATACTGTAGAATGAATCAATGTTTTCTTCCGGCAAAGTAACAGGGTCCCAACCATAGTCCTGGTATGCTGTAATCTTAAGATTATTAGCTGCTACATAGTTTGCAATGATCTGTGCTCTTAGTTTCTCTCGACCTTCAGTATCCGAAGAAGCTTTTAAGAAGTCCTCATAATAATTTCCGAAGATCTTTTTAGCGGTAGGATCAAAATCACTTCCATCTCCCACAATTTCTATCTCAGTTACTTCATATTTTCCACCGTCATCCTTTATGTGTATGCATCCTGGGTAAGAGCCTCCTGAAGTGTTCATCAGTGTCTCACCCTCCAGATTATAATTAAATATCCAGAAATCTCCATAAATCCTTAAATCCTGCTTATCTTCAAACTCCTCACATATAATGACAGGGCAAGGGATACATACATCATAATCGGTATAATTGACTCCAAGTGTATCTATCAGGTAACCGTAAAGGAAATAATAAAATGCCTCCGGTCCCGGATACTCATACTTTGGAAGCACTGCAGTATCCACTTCTTCCTTCTTCTCCGGCTCAGCTTGTTCTTCTGTTGAACCCTGATCTGCAGCTGCAACCTGTTCTTCGGATACTTCTTTTTCCTCATTTTGTTCTGTCTGTTCTTCTTCCCGCTCAATGTTAGTAATGCCTGTGTCAGTAGGTGTTGGCTCTTCTTTTGTTCCGCAGGCAAAGCAGGAAAAAGTCAAAGAGATGATAAGTAAAGCCGCTGAAATTTTTTTACAATATCTCACTTTTTCATCCTCCTCATATTTTTTTGAATATTGTAATTACCAACTATATTAATATACGATAAAAAGCGCACAAAAATTATTAAAATGAAATAAAATTTTAGCCCCCACATTTCGTGGAGGCTAATTCTTTTTGGATGAAATATTATAAAAAATTTAGTATTTAGGTTATCAGGCAACTTCATCATCAGAAAGAGATGTGCTCTGATGAACAAGTACTTCCTTGTCATAGCAGGCAAAAGCACCGTCAACAAGCGCTTTGTCCGGCTTCTTTGTAAAAAGTGAAACTACAGGAACAATCACAAGACCAGCGATCATGCAGAAAGCCCCGGCATTGATTGGTGACTGTAAAAGCTTCGGGAAGCTTGAGCGAACAAACATGTTTGCAAGCATAACAACTGTGGAGAACACAAATGAGCACCAAACTCCGGCTTTTGAAGTCCCTCTCCAATATAAGCCATAGAGGAAAGGTGCCAGGAATGCGCCTGCCAGAGCGCCCCAGGATACACCCATGAGCTGTGCAATGAACGTCACATTCTGCCTGTACTGAACAATTGCAATTACAACTGAAATAGCAACGAAAACAACAATGAGACATCTCATAATAAAGAGCTGCTTCTTCTCATCCATGTCTTTTACCACATGATCCTTTAAAAGATCCAGAGTAAGTGTTGAGCTGCTGGTAAGAACAAGAGATGAAAGGGTTGACATTGAAGCAGATAAAACCAGAACAACAACTACTGCAATAAGAAGATCCGGAAGTCCTGAAAGCATTGCAGGGATTATTGAATCGTAGCCGTAAGCAGCAATATCTACTCTGTCAGAAAACAGTCTTCCAAAGCCCCCAAGGAAATAGCATCCACCTGCAACAACAAATGCAAAGAAGGTAGATACGATAGTTCCCTTTGAAATAGCTTTTTCACTCTTGATGGCGTAAAATTTCTGAACCATCTGAGGAAGGCCCCAGGTACCAAGAGATGTCAAAAGAACTACTCCCAGAAGGTTAAGCGGGTCCGGACCAAAGAAGGATGCAAATACACCGGGAGTTGAAGAAACGCTCTCATCAGATATTTTTGCAAGACCATCAAGTGCTGCAAGAAATCCTCCCTGACTGTTAAGAACTGAAACTACAACAGCACTTATACCAATAAGCATTATTATGCCCTGAATAAAGTCATTTATCGCTGTAGCCATGTAACCGCCGGCAATTACATAGATACCGGTAAGAACTGCCATAACAATTACACATACTGAATAATCGATATTAAAAGCCATGCCAAAAAGTCTTGAAAGGCCATTGTAAAGCGATGCTGTATAAGGAATAAGGAAAATAAAAGTGATTATAGATGCTGCTATCTTAAGAGATTTACCACCGAACCTTGCAGCAAAAAACTGTGGCATTGTAGCTGAATCCAGGTGCTGAGTCATGATCCTTGTTCTTCTGCCAAGAATAACCCAGGCAAGAAGTGATCCGATAAGCGCATTACCGATTCCTACCCATGTAGATGCAATGCCGTATTTCCAACCAAACTGACCGGCATAGCCTACAAAAATAACCGCTGAAAAATAGGATGTGCCAAAAGCAAATGCTGAAACCCACGGTCCAACGGAACGTCCCCCAAGAACAAAGCCGTTTACATCAGTTGCATTTTTTCTGCAGATGAAGCCAATTGTAAGCATCATTGCAAAGAACACCACCAATAACAATACTTTTATAACCATAAGAAACCTCCATGCTTAATAAATGTAGTCTTTAATACTTTAACGCTTTTAATCGTTAAAGTCAATATGTATTATAAAAAGCACAAAATAAGAATAAAAAAGCAAAAAAAATACACACAACGCTAAATAAAAATGATATTATTAACATGTTGTGAATTTAGCAACATATGATTATTTCAAATCTTGTATCTTTATAAAGGAGAAAATTATGAAATTCTTTATCGACACAGCCAACATTGATGAGATCAGAAAAGCAAATGACATGGGCGTTATTTGCGGCGTTACAACAAACCCTTCACTTATCGCTAAGGAAGGCCGTGATGTATATGAAGTAGTTGCAGAGATCGCTTCTATCGTAGACGGACCTATCAGCGGTGAGGTTAAAGCTACTACAACAGATGCTGAGGGCATGATCGCTGAGGGACGTGAGATTGCCAAGATCCACAAGAACATGGTTGTTAAGATTCCTATGACAGTTGAGGGACTTAAGGCTTGTAAGGTTCTTTCAAGCGAAGGCATCAAGGTTAACATGACTCTTATCTTCACAGCTAACCAGGCTCTTCTTTGCGCAAGAGCAGGCGCTGCTTTCGTTAGCCCATTCCTTGGAAGACTTGATGACATCAGCGTTCGTGGAACAGATCTTATCTCAGAAGTTGCTGAGATCTTTAACATCCACAACATTGAGACAGAAATCATCGCAGCTTCAATCCGTCATCCTATGCACGTAACAGACTGTGCTCTTGCAGGTGCTGATATCGCAACTGTTCCTTACAAGGTAATCGAGCAGATGACACACCACCCTCTTACAGACGCAGGTATCGAGAAGTTCCAGAAGGATTACCTCGCTGTATTCGGCAAATAATATAATCAAAAAATATCGGGAAAGAATTATCGTCTTGGTAATTCTTTCCCGTTTTTTATTTCTCTCTTGCTTCTATTACTCTTTTTGTATTCTGCTCTATACTCTTTTCATCCTTCATGGTCAGCATGAAAAATGAGCGGATCTTTTCTTTTTCAAAGCTACTATCTATAAGTTTTGCTCTAAAAAGATAAAAGTAAGCTACAGTTGAAGAAAGTTCATCAAGCTCTGAATCCTCCAATACATCCTTTGCCAGTTTTAAAGCAAGATCATGCTCAGTTTTAATGACATCAATCATATCCGCAAAGGAATGTATTCCAAGAAAACTCATCTGAAGAAGCAGATTCTCTGTATGTATGATTTCTTCTGCTATATGAGCATTTGTAATTGCTGCTATCTCATTCAAGAAGTTTCTATATACTTCATTATGATGAGTGAATTCCTTGAGCGTTATAGCATCGAAATAGATCACTTCCGGGCAGCTTCCATGTATGTCTCCCTTTACTTTCTTCTTGTACTTAGCAAGATCATTTTTGATATTCAGAAAGATCATATCTGTTGTTTCCAAAAGAGATGCTGCTCTTGAAAAGCTTCTTCGAATTTCTCTAGGCACTTCTATCTCAGATTTATAGCCAAGGTCATGCTCGATTGATGCCCAACAGTGCTGAAGATACGTCATCATCTGCACTTCGAACCAAAGACAGCTAAGTTCCCCTTCTTCCTCAGGCAAAGCACAGATATAGTGAAGGGATATATAACCAAAAGAACTGGTATCAATAAGTTGCCTCTTATCCTTAGAATTGCTCCAGTCTACCTGAAAGTAATTTGAAATCTTCTTAGCAATCAGATCCACATCATCCGGAAATAAAGAAATAATGCAATAACCTAAAATATCACGAAGTTCAGAAACGCTTGTGTAATTTGCTGACTTTCTTACCATTTTCTCTTTAATGGAATCCATGGTCTTTACACGATGCTTGATTTCAACACGAGGTAAATTCTTCGTGGTTTTCAGGATTTTCTCCATTTTCGCATTTACTATCTTTTCAAGGAGAGTATATTTATCTATTAAAGCTTGTATTTCCTGATCATTTTCCATACGTTAAAAGTCTTACTCCTTTTTTCTGTCAAGGAACTTCATGCCTCTTCTTTCTGAAGTTATCTTATCATTATTTCTGATAGCATAGGCCCGAAGCATTTCATTTTTGGTATTCTTTTGAGGTTCATTTTCATCCCCAATCTCATTTTTAATATCAGTCATTTCATGAGAAAGTTGCTGAATCTGATGTTGCATGGTCAGCATACTCCTGGCCATATTTTTCATTATCTGAATTATACTGTCCGGATATTCTGCCATAAAATCATTGATAAGCGCTTCAGTAACACGATATAGCTTTACCTCAGAGTAAGCAATTATAGTATAGATTGCAGACTTTTCTGTAAGAAGGCCGAACTCTCCAAAGCAGTCACCGGGCTTAAGGATGCCGATAAGAACCTCATTCTCTGTTCCATACCCTGTGTACATTTCGGCATGTCCGGATAAAATCTTGTACATATCAAGATTAGCTTCCCCTTCCTGAAGGATCACAGTACCGGCAGAAATTGTATAGATTTTATTTCGGTTAACAACACTTTTTTCATCAAAGTTTTTTGCCATAATTATATTCCTCAATTAGAGAATTGATTTCCAATCCTTATCCATTCAGAAAGTGTAAGCGGAGTATAATTGCTCCGTTTGCAGAAGCAGTTGATCATATTACAGGGGATAGTGCTCATATGCTCGCTACCTATAGGAAAATATGGTGTATCCTTTATCATCGTAATGATGTTTTGCATAAGTTCTTCATCTCTGGTCTCATGAACATGCCCATAGAGCATGTAGCTCTTTGGATCACCATTATGTCTTTTCCTGTACTGCCCTTCATAAAAAGGAATAGGATAATGGCAGCAGACAACCTTTTTCTGAGAATCTGTTATCTCTCTGTAATTATCTATCCATTCAAATCTGGAAAGATCAAACCCCTCTTTTCCCAGATATTTGTCGTGATTACCAACGATAAGACAAAGCTTACCTTTTAACTTATGTATAAGTTCATTGGTCTGCTCTACAGTTCCCAGAGACAGATCTCCTAAGATTATAACTGTATCCGCATTTGTTACCTTATCATTCCATTTACGGATCATGTATTCATTCATAGCTTCAACTGACTCAAAACCTCTTTTATCCATTTTTGTATTAAGCGCACCATGATAAAAGTGGCAATCAGCAATGTAATGAATCATCTTACACTCCCTGAAAATAATATATTTCTATTATAGCATTAAACAATGTATGAATTTAAAAATAAAAAAAGACGCAGGCCAATTTTGCCCGCGTCTGTATGAAACCTATGTCCATCAAATGTCCAACAACAAATAATTTTTTTGATATAATTATTCTCTTCTGCCTCCTAAAATGCCCATAACCTCGTCTATGCTAACCTTACCGTTAGCTACATTTACCAGTACATCCATATAGGTGTCAACGATGGATGAGGCATTTCCTACTGCAGTATCCATTAGGGAATATACAACCTCTTTGTCAAAACTTATGGACATGGATACAGATAGCTTAAAGATCAGGAAGTTGTGATCCTTATCATAGGCAAAACAGCCCACCGGAAGCACAAAGTTAATATAGCTCATGGCTTCGTAAAGAACCGGAAGATTATCCTCCGGAATGTCTTCCGTCATGGTCAGTAACGCATTAAAGATCTGGATCTCGTCCTCATCGGAGCTGGGATTAAAATAGAACTCTCCTATAGCTCCGTCTTCAATTCCGATTTCATCGAGGATAGCTCTCACAATCTTTGGCGCATCCTTGTCTCCGTTTTCTGCAACGGCAGCAGCAATATAAACCTCTCTGAAATCATCCACCATGCGGTCAAGCAGTTCGTTTCTAATCTCAATAGCTTCTTTAATACTCATCTCACATTCTCCCTATTATCCGCGTAAACATTTAAAAATTTCAAATTCTGTTGGATAGCCCTTTTCCTCATTATATTCCATGTTAAAGGCCTTTAAAGCTTCAAGATACGCATTTCTTTCCGGTCCGGTTGCTTTCTGGGAACCAAATAGCTTTCCATGTATGAAATTTGCATATATGCCGGCAATTTTTGTAGATGCAGCTCCCAGATCGCTAAGACCCTCTTTTGATAATATTTTAAGCCTCACGATTGGCTTTAATTTTTCACTGTCAGGTATCTGATATGTATCATAATTAAGACTGTTATTTCTCTTATATTCATTAACTGCATCTATCAGGCCATCAACATTGTAGTAATGGTCAAAAAGATTTGCCCGTAGAGATTTTAGCTTTTTTGAATCATTTATCGAAGTGGCAATAGCTTGTACGCCACCGATCACAGCTGCTATAGTTCCGGGAATTCCCGGAATAGTAACAGAGATAATACCTGCTGTAGCCATACGATAATGACATCTTGCAGCCGTCTTTTTCCTTTCGATCACATCATCAGAAAGCTTGATTAAGCCCTTCTCCAGTTTTTCTTCTCTCTCATTAAGCGGCATTTCTTTATGCTTTTCTTTAAAATACTCCTTCATGTTTTTCTGAGCTAAAAACTGCTTTGTTACTGTGTAAGTCTTTTCTAATGCGATACCGCCATCTAAAACAGCACCGGTTATACCGAGATTCTTTGTAGTCTCAGAAAGTATCTTGTCTCCATATTGTCCTCCTGCATGTACCAGGTCTACTATAGTTGATCCGGCCTTTGTAAAATCAACAGCGCCCTTTGCAAGGCTTGTCAGGTTCTCTGTAATGTCCTCTAATGTCATCTGACCGCCTCTGGACACCAGATTTATCAAAGTAGAAACCACAACCAGTGCTGAACTTACAGCTGAAAGCGAACTTGCCAGGGACCCTGTCCACAGATGAAGCTCCCTCCAGGAACTATCCAGTCCCCAGTTAAATCCCTTCATTTCTTTGACTGTATGCAGGGATGTAACCAGTTTTGAAGGAGCAGTTCCAAAAATCACATTTCCCATGGACATCATTTCTTTTCTGTCCGCAGTTTTGTTAAAGACAGCATTATGTGTATCTTTCTTTACTTCCTCATCATGAGTCTTAAGATAGTCATCTGCATTCTTCTTAAACTCTTCGTCAGCTTCAACAACAGCTTTTAGCTTTTTTTCAGCCAGAGCCGCTATATCCTTTGCAGTTATCTCCAATCCGGTCCTGTCCCTGGCATTAGCTTCCTGAGCAGCCACAATGGCTCTTCTTAAACTTGCAAGCTGAACATAAAGTTCCTTAAATGCAATGATTCTCTGGCTGTTTAGTTTTTCCTCCGGAAAGATATCATTTGCCTGATTTGGCTCTTCATACTTGTTATTATGGATATTTGCGGTCGTCTCCAGAAGGTCCTTGTTCTTTTCGTTTATCTGATAAGCCTCGGAAAGCTTGTGCATATAGGTGTATTCACCTGTAAATCTTTTATAGAACTTTAAGGGACTTGCCTTCATTTTGTCCGCAAAAACATCTAAATTGGGGACATAGACTTCCTGGGACATACTAAGATCGAGGATTGAAGGATTTTTTCTCTGATCACTTTCAACCAGGTAATACATATACAATTTTTCTCGTTTGGATTTAGATAAAATAGTATTAATAAAATTGGCGTGATCGTTCTTAAAGCTGCAAAATACAAGTCCCAAAAGGCCTCCGTTTTGAGCATTATCTATCAGCCACTTATCAATTTTATCTACGCCCTCAATCTGCGCCTTTGTAAGTCCTTCATCAATTGTGTCTTTATTAACCTGATAAACGTTTTTCTTTTTATCCTCTTCCTGAATGTGCTCATCTACAACATTCTCAAGAGTCTGTTCCTGCTCCTCGTAGATTGACTTCTTGAATTGTAAAATTTTCTCCATTCTGAGAAGATTTTCATATTCTCTAATTACCTGTTTCTTTTTATCAGTCCATTCATCTTCTTTAAAACAATGACGATACAGTCTGATTTCTTTATCATACTTTCGGTATACTTTAAGCTTTTGTTCTATATATTCTTCATTGGACTCAGCAGATGACATTTCTCCTCTGCTTTTATTAAAGGCTACGATTGCATCCGCCACTTTGCCCATGTCTTTAGCATACTTATTAAGACTTTTCTTACTTGTATCGATATCTGCATATTTCCCTGTTCCGGTTATCTCATTTTCTTCTTTCCTGGTTGTTATTTTGGACATAAAATAATTAGTCATGAACA
Source organism: Butyrivibrio sp. (assembly GCA_017413105.1). Lineage (GTDB taxonomy): Bacteria > Bacillota > Clostridia > Lachnospirales > Lachnospiraceae > Butyrivibrio. The sequence continues at coordinate 24,696 of JAFPVA010000119.1, forward strand.
AGTATTTATTGGCTGCCTTCAGCCTTACTTCTCCATCTGATGACTGATGTCCTCTATGGGTATGACGATAGGCATCCGATGCAATATTGAGCCTGATAATGTTATCTATAGCCATTCCCAGATCTATATTCATAGGGGCATTTTCTCTTCCATAATAGCAATACAGCACGTTCATGGCATTTGCAGCATTAAAAAGATCATGATTCGTGGCGTTCGCATCCTTTTTCGATGTTTTTTTCGCCATGTACGTCAGATCTTTTACCATTTTTTCGTTGCTGAATTGCTCTTTGAACTTATTTATCTTATTGTTCAGATCAACAACCCTTTTCTGGTCAAGCTCAGCTTTTGATAGCTGCTTTTTCTTAATTATCTTTGCACCTACATACCCCGCAGGAAGCTGATCAGCTTCCTTTTCCTGCTGTTTTTGCTGTTGTACCTGAACAGGTTGTTGAGCAGGTTCCTGACCTGCTTGCTTTTTCTGTTCCTTCTTCTGTTTTTCAAGTTCCTGAGTTATAAAATCATCCTTCAAAAAATCATTCAGATACTCAGATTCCAAATTGTTAGCAGATTGTGACAGATAGTTACTCTGTTGTTCTTCAGTTTTTTCCTTGAAGAAACTGTTCATCATTCCAAAACTGTCCATATCACTCCGCCTTTCTCATTCTTCTTTTCTGCTTCCGTAAAAAGCGTCACTGCCCTTAACTCCCGGGAATAACTTATCTACCAGTGCAAAAATCTCTTTTCTTTCTCTTCCAATCATTATAGTTGATGCTAAAGGATATTTTTCCATGCCCTTCTTGATGGAAAATGCGATCATAAAAGCCATGTGTTTGCTTGAATCAGGCCCCGAGGCCTCCAGTAGCACCGGCTCAATTATTCCTGAAGGCGTGATCCTTATCAGAAAGAGACCGCTGACCTTGTCATCAGTGATAACACAGGCTGAAACAGTATTTTCAAACCATTCCTTCTTCAGATACCCCAGATCCTCCACAAGGCCTTTTCTTCCGCTAAACAAAGAGTCTTTTATTGCCATTCGATACTGTTCGGAAGAAATATCTTCAAGGCTGCGGATGTAATCCGGAACTTTTTTCATTTTAGTGACAAAGTCTATCCCTGCTGCATCACCTAATGTAATGGTTATAGTATCATTTTCCTTGAATTCTTTGGAAAATCCGGCCTTTTCACAGGAGGCAGCCAGTTTTTCATCCTCCAACCAATAGCTGGTTTCTTTAACATCTTCTCCAAAAGCTCCTTCTTCCTTGTAGGTCTGATGAAGAAGATCAAGCGCATCGTCCTTGTCAGACTTAAGGAGCCGTATTTTACTCTTTACATCCTCATCCTCTTTGTCTGCGTTGCAGATTTCGTAGACGATCACCCCCACAGGGGCATCGCCCTCCAAAGCACCGTAAGCCCTATAGAACTCTCTGTTCATGTCCTCTGAGACATCTTTTCCCAACAGAGAAAAATAATCTTCAATATTATCATCAATGATAGCTTCTACATCCAGCATAGTTTTCTCCCAAATGATCTCAATTTACCTTGGAAATAAGTGTCTCAAAAAACTCCAAAGGAGGTTCAGCAACTTTTCTGGTATAAGTATTGATATGAATTATTATCTCTTCAGATCCTGCCGTCTTGTATTCCATCAGCCCGTCAACAACATCATCCTCCATCATTCTAAGGGCCATTTTATCGGAAACCTCTGCCAGCATTATCAGAGTGCTGGGATTTAAACGTATCATTTCGCATTTCTTGGGAAGGAGCGGATTTAAAAACTCTGCAAACTCTTTCGCATTTTCAGAATTTTCCATATGAAAAAACATACTGCTCTTTAGATCAAGGGTCCCATCACAGATGTCTTTTTCGAGGTATTTCAGATAAAATCTGTTATAGTAACCGGTATCCCTATCCAGAAAACTCACTTCATTGATGATGCTGGCATAGATATTTGTAAGACCTATAGCAAAACCAAGAGCTATTACCGAATAAGGAGAAAGATTTGTATATAAGGTTCCTGCCACCATGGGAATTACAAAACCTGCAACTTCAAAAAATTTAAAGTCCCGATGATTCTTTTTGTGGGATGTCACCTGAATTATGCATGCAATAACATAAATAAATCTGATGGTCTCAAGACACCCCTGTGCAATATTTACGTGCCACACATGATTCTCATCAATGTAGAACAAAAATCCGAAAAACAGATTCAAAACTGTAAGAATTACTATGATAAAAAGCGGAATAATCTTTATACAAAAGCTCCGTTTTAAAAAATCGCGACTCCTGTACATACGATAATTGACATAGAAAAGCCACAATATCACAACTGCGTTTATTAGCAGCTCATTCAATGTCTGGATAAGCATGGAGATAAACTTTGGCAAAACAACGTCAATCCCTGCAAAAGCAAGGGCATCTGCAATAGAAAGGCAAAAAGCTGCTATAAGCATCCATTTGAAAATTTTATTCTCAAACGGATCCCTGATAATGCCTCTGCTGCAAAGAACCAGCACTCCCAGAGTAAGCATGATGGCTACTATATTTGCATAAATCGTAACATGGATTATATCGCCGGAAAACGAAATATTTGCCACTTCCGAGATCATAACTTTTTAGTCTCCCTTATGCTAATTTCAGCTACTTCACTCATTGTTCCAAGATGTGTAAATGCAATGGAAATCGCAGCTCCAAGGGCCGCCATTGATACTTCTCCAACCACAAAGGTAATAATGATACTTACTAAAAGAGGCATGACATATAACCAAAGTGGAATCAGCCTCTTTTTATCAATAGTCCTGTAATTTCCAATCATTACAAATCCTGCACCAATGTATAATATCAGAACTATATACATTGGTATAAAAAGAAAGTTTCTATGATAAGCTCCCATGTCATCCACACTAAAAATAATCCCTGTAAAAATATTCATAGTGATAAGAGCTATTGTTATAACTCCCGGAATAAAAACAGGTCTGAACCCTGTTTCTGCTTCCTTTTGCTCACATTTAAATTTAAAATTGCAGTAATCAAACCAGAACATGGAAAGAACTGTAAAGGCAATATAGAAAACACTCATAGATAATATCTGGATTTTAGTCAGTAACGGATCTGCTCTGTTTGCGGTAATATAGGCTCCCATATCAGAAAGGGCCATAACAACCGTAACAACAAGCATTCTAAAAAAGAGCCGGTCTACCGTCATGCCGGTTCTGCGCATGAATCTCGTTTCACGCAAAATACCAATTACAATAAGAATTGCACTTGTATCCAATATAATGGTTCCGAAATTTAGGTACGATAGACTTAGCATATCTTCTCCTTGCAAAATTTCAAAATACCACCGAATAAAAGATAAATTTACATAATTAAATATACCATAATACGATAAAATCTTATTATAAAATAAATATAAATATGCCGTTTTTATCATAATAAAACATATATAAAAATGAATGTCGCTTGCGACATTCTCGCGCGAGGCGCGGATGCTTTAGCATCATTTTCATTTCGCGCCGATGCGCATCCATAGCGGAGCTTTTTTTGTTTCATAGGAATGCGGAGCAATTTCCTCTCCAATTAATCAAGTGTTTTTTGTGTAAATTCCTAGTTTTTTTCATTCTCAGATTGAGTGATTGCTTGGTTATGGACTAATCCTTGCCTAAATTGACGGATATATA
>JAFPVA010000120.1 GCA_017413105.1 Butyrivibrio sp.
CTCAGAAAACTTATCAAGAACCCTGTTACCAGTCTTACAGGTAATATTGAAAAGATTTCAGGCGGTGACTTTACCGTTGATATTTCCTCAAACGGAAATGATGAGATTGCTTATATGAACAATGCCATGGGCAATTTTGTAAGTGGCATGAGAACGTCCCTGAGTGAGATCAAGGATGTTTCCGGAAGACTTCTTGATGATGCGCAGAACTCCAAGAGTACAGCTGAAGATCTTGAGGGAGCGGCTAATGAACAGTCAGCCAGCATGAATCAGATCCGTGAAAACATTGAAAACATGGCTCAGGCTGTTAATGAAGTTGCCGAAAATGCAACAGTTCTTGCTCAGACAGTTGCTAATGTAACAGAGCAGGAACAGCAGATCGAAGAGACAATGAATGAGCTTGTAACAAAGGCTGATTCCGGACAGCATGAGATGGCAGGTGTTGCAAACGGAATGAACGATATTGTTGATTCCATGAAGGATATGGCAGATGCAGTTTCAAGTGTTGATGAGGCTGCTGATAAGATCAATCAGATCGTTGATCTTATCAACTCTATTTCTTCACAGACAAATCTTTTGTCACTCAATGCCAGCATTGAGGCTGCAAGAGCCGGAGAAGCAGGAAAGGGCTTTGCGGTTGTGGCTCAGGAAATCGGACAGCTTGCTCAGAACTCAGCTGATGCTACAAAGCAGATCGCAGACATTATCAAGGATATGTCAGCAAGAGTTCAGCAGCTTTCGGAGAAATCTGAGACAAATACACAGCTTATAAATAATTCTGCAGAATCTATAAACAATGCAGCTACAACATTCAAGGAGATCACACAGCAGCTGTCAGAAGCCAATGATACACTTACTACAATGGCAGGACAGATGGAGAAGGTTAATGATGTAGCAACAACTATGGCATCTGTTTCTGAAGAGCAGTCTGCATCAACTCAGGAGATTGCTGACAATGTTGAAAGAGTAACAGAAGCAGCCAAGGGCGTTGCATCATCCTCTGAGCTTGTTGCAAGCGCAGCATCCTCAGTATCTGAGGCTGTTGATACCATTAATGGAAACCTCAACAGATTTACAATCCAGTAAAACAGGCGACAATTTCAGATTATCAGAAGATCCGCGGCATTTGCTGCGGATCTTTTTTGACTCCAGAACTTTCCTGATAGGAAAAAAATATCTTTATAAATTCGAAAAACAGTGTATTAATATAAATAGTTCCTTCTTCTAAAATCATCTTAGAAATGATGAATAAGGAAGGGGCTTTGAAATGGAAGAAAAAAAGGTTACTTACAAAGAGATATGGAAAATCCGAAATTGCAGGAAACTGCTTGCGTCAAACCTGATCAACAGGTTCGGAGATTCGATAGATAGTATCGCATTTACCTGGCTGGTATATCAGATTACAGGAAGCGCCGCCTGGTCAGCGCTTATTTTCGGACTTAACCAGCTTCCGAGCATATTTGTTCAGCCGCTGGCAGGACCTTTTGTGGAAGGGAAAAATAAGAAGCATATAGTCATAGTGACCGACATCCTGCGAGGACTGATAATTGCAGGGTTTGTGGCTCTGTATTACATGAACCTGGTTACGCCTCTTCTTATGGCTGCGTTCACAATGCTCATTACGACTGTTGAGTCTTTTAACATACCCGCATCATCTGCATTTGTACCTGAGCTTATTGATGAGAAGCACTATGCGACAGCCACGGGGCTGAACATGACAGCTTCCAAGATATTCGAACTCATAGGCATGGGAGCAGCAGGTGTTATCATTGCTTCACTAGGCGTAGGTACTGCAATGCTCATCGATGCAGCGACATTCTTTATCGGAGCAGTCATCATCGCAACTATCGAATACAAGGGCTGTGTGCTTAAGGACAAAGCTATCGCATCTCAGAGCTATGGAACGAAATTTACGGAAGGCTTTAAATATCTTATAAACAATAAGACAGTGTTGTATTTCTGCCTCCTTTGCGTTTTGCTCAACTTCATGCTGACGCCGCTTAATGGCTTTCTTGCGCCGATCACTTCAGAAGTTTACGGCATGGATAGCAATTTCATGAGCATCTGTGTAATGCTTATGTCGGGAGCTACGATCATCGCATCCCTTGTGATGCCTAGGGTTATCGAGAAATTCTCTTTTGACTTTCTGGCCATTGTGCTGGGATCTGTCATAGGACTTACCTGCGCAGCTCTTTCGCTGGGAGGTTTTGTAAGGGGAAATGCTTTGGGCGCATACGTGCTGGGAGGAGCATGCTTTATCATGCTTGGCTTTACTTCAGGCCTTCTCTCAGGATGCCTTAATGTCACTTTTGTCAAAGCAGTAGATCATGACTACCTCGCAAGGATCGGAGCCGTGTTTAATGCGATTGCGGTTGCAAGCGCACCTGTAGCTACTTTTATAGTGGGCATACTCGCCGTTTCGCTTAGCGTTGCAAGGATTGTTTTTGGCTTTGGCATATTTGGAACACTTATGTTTATTGGACTTTTCTTTTTCCGAAACAGAAAAACAACAATGGGAGTTGTAGAAAATGAAGCATAATCTCTGCGAGAACATCAAGAAATATCGAAAAGTCAAATCGCTTACACAGGAACAGCTGGCAGAAGCTGTTGGCGTAACTGTTGGTACGGTCTCAAAGTGGGAAAACGGGAACTGCATTCCTGACATTTCCATGATAATGGAGCTCGCGGATTTCTTTGAGATATCCGTGGATGTCCTTGTGGGCTTTGATACTCCTGCAAAAAAAGTCCCGGAGATGCTGGAGAGGATAAAAGAGCATTACAAAAAACATGAGATGGACGAAGCCATTATGGAGTGTTCCAAGGCACTGGCCAAGTATCCTGGTGATTTTGAGCTGCTTTCGATAGCTGCGAACATTCGCTATGTGCTCTGGTATGAGACCGGCGATGAGTCAATGCGGGAACAGGCAAAAGAGCTTTTTCAGAAAGCCAAACTTAACATCCCGGATGACAATCAGAAAAATCGCCATGAATTTGCAATTCTTCACGATCTCGCTGCACTTGAAAAAGACCCAAAGAAGAAGATCGATCTTTTGGAATCAATCAACATAAAAGCTATTTGCGATGCGGAAATAGGGGAAGTCTACCGCGATAACAAGGACACTAAAAAGGCGTACGAGTTCTTTTCCGAAGGCCTTTATATCAGAAGTATGGATGTGATAAATGTCACGGGGCGCTGGATTTGGCCGCTTATTTCTGAGAAAAAATATGATACTGCTCTTGAACTTCTCTTGTTTTCGGAGCACATATTGAAAACTCTTTACGAAGAAGATAAAGGCAGCTTTGGTACTAAAATGCTATCGCAACTGGAGGTGATAAAGGCAGTCGTATACGAGATACTTGATGAACATGCAAATATGAAAAAGACTGTAGACACTGCGGTAGGATATGCAAAAGTTTTCGACGAAGCTCCTGCCTATGAGCTTAGAAAAGGTGCCAGGTTATGGCTTGGTAAATCGACTAAAGACAATGCTCTTGCTTTCGATGATCAGGGTCCGTCTGCCATGAATGCAATTGAGAATCTGGTAAAAGACTTTGAGAAAGAACACAAGGGCGCCGGCAAGGCGGCAGCGAAAAATGTGCATAAGTACTTGATGGAGAAGGCATACCGGTAAAAGTAAACTGATACCCAGATGATGGACTTCAACATGACAGTTGAAATACCCATTGTCTGGGTATTTCTATTGTCAGGAGGAATCTATCATAATGTATGGAAGGGATATAAACAGAAAAAAGCTAAATGATAATCCGGTTGTCGAAACCATCTATGGTGAAACAGTGGGATTTACACTTCCCTTTAGGATAAAACTCTTCGAAAAATGGAAAGAAAACCCTACCCCTGAAACCATAGAGGAAGAGCTTAAGAAAGTTGATATTCTGGCAATAGACCTCTTATCCCATTCATTTAAAGATATATGTGCAAGATTCAAATACGGCGGATATCCTCTACCTACAGAAAAATCTCACCCTGAAATAGATCCGGAATATAAAGAAACTAATCCTTTGATACTGTCAGGGAAGTTTTACAGAAAGAAACGAGGATTCGGAATGACGATAGATCCCGGCTTTCGCCAAGAATTAATGGAAGCTTACCCTGATACATCAATTGAAGATATGTTAAGGCGCAATGGGATTGATCCACTTGATGTCGGATGTGAAAGAATCGGCAGATTGGAACAGGCTTTTAAGAGAGAAATATTCAGACGATATGCTGCGTCTGAAGGTGTTTCAAAAGTCGAGGATCATGTTTCTGCAGCCTCTCCAAAGCTCTTAGAGAATCCCTATGTAGAAAAGATAGTACGTGGAAATCTGTACATGAAAAATGCCTTCTTTAATGAGGTATACATGATACCCATTCCGCTTTCAAAGATTTTTGAGATATACGGAATTGATGATAGCTTGGTGAATACCTGGAGTAAAACGCGGATCAATTCATCTTTGCAAGCATGGAAGCCTTTGGAGACAGAGGTTATTCCATGTAATGAAGGTATTTTGAAGATACAGAATAGACGGGCTTCTATGATGTTCCAGGAAGTAAGAAAAGGGTTTTGCGAATTAGGACAGATATTCAAAACTGACAATTATGATATTCAGCGCAAAGTTTGTCGATGGGCAGATGGACTCCCCAGTGATCCTTGGGGATACTATTCCAGAAAAAGGATACTGAAACTGATGGATTTATCAAAAAGCCGCTATTACGCACTGCTACATAATGAAACATATGGAACAGGCAAAATTAACAGGTGTCGCAGAGATGAGGAAGATATAGCAATAATTCGCCAGGTACTTGCATACAAAGGCTTTGAGAAAGGTATACGCCAGGTATATATGCTTATGCCAAGGGTTACCGGACAGTCTTTTAGCATGTACAAGATACGCAGGCTTATGAATAAATACGGAATCCGAACAACAATAAGACGTCCCAGCCGGAATAGAAAAGCAATGAAAGAACTCATAGCGAGAAACCAAAAAGCCAACCTCATCATGCGGAGATTCAGGCTTCACAGACCCAATGAAATAAGGCTTACAGATGTGACATATCTTGACTATGGTGATGGTCTGCGTGCCTATGGTTCAGCATCTGTGGATCCGGTTACAGGCAGACTCATATGCTTCATTGTCAGTGAAAACAATGATCTTCAGCTTGCGCTTGATACCCTGGCAGCAATGGATTCTTACCCTGCCAAAAGTGGTGCAATACTTCATTCCGACCAGGGCATGCTTTACATGAGTGATGACTTTCAGGCTGCAGTTGTTGAACGAGAACTTACGCAGTCAATGTCAAGACGCGGGAACTGCTGGGATAATGCAGTTCAGGAATCATTCTTTGGACATTTTAAAGATGAGTGCCCTTATGAAACTTGTAAATCTTTGGATGAGTTGCAGGAATGTATTGATAGATATGGCTTTTACTATAATAATGAAAGAGGCATGTGGGATAGAGAAAAGATGACACCTGCAGAGTATGAACAATACCTGGAACAGATGAGTGAAGCAGAATTCGCCAAATATCTGGCGAGAGAAGAAGAACGCTTTGAAAAGATGAAGGTAAAGTCAGCAAAAAACGCTCACATGGCTGCAAGAAGCTATAAGGAGTTTACAGAAAAAAGTATTGGGGGATTAAACGATGAAACTGGTGGATCATTCAAAAAAGTATAAATATGAGGACGGCAGTGACAGACCTGATGAAAAGATCATTCCCTTTCTCGATAATGAGTTTGTTACTGGCTTCAAAGAGGACAGGATCTTCTACTCTAAAGACTTTGACATTGCCCTGTACAAGAAAATCCATGATGAAGGAATGACATATGTTCAGGCTTATAATGCGCTTGGATTTGACACAAATATCTTGGGAGAAGACCGAGCCTATTCAGCCGGAAAGCGCGTAATGCAGAAGGCCAGAGACAACAAACTTTTTACTGTAGATGAGACGAATTATGACGGCTCCGTCTCCCGTGAACAGATGGGAAATCTCACGCCAGAAGAAGAACGGGCATATCTTGTAGCGCGTAACCACTATCTTGAAGAAATGCTTTTGGCTCAAAAAAAAATCCGATCCGAATTGGAGGAGTACTTTACCTGATTGAGGAAAAGGAAATCCGGGCAGACAGATTTGTTATGGTTGATTCATTCATAAATAAGCAGAAGTCGAAACTCAATGGGTATAACGTTTCACAATGCCTGCGTATGTTTGGAGTGTCTGACTCTGGCTACTATGCATGGAAAGGCCGCAAGGAAGATATATTTGGAAAACAGGCGGAGAAAAAAGCCGACAGGGATGCAATCAAAGAACTTATGCGTAGGATTATCATTGCCAGAAATGGCGTGGTTCCTGGGAAAAGGACATTCAGGGTGGAGCTTTTTAGAAGATTTGGCAGGACAGTGAATACCAAAAAGATAGCGGCGCTTATGGCTGAGATGAACATACAGGCACAGATGCCGCATAAAGATGCATATAAGCATCAGGCATCACATAATCACGTGTGCGCGGCGCCGGTAAATGCGGTGAACCAGAACTTCTTCATCGCTCCGCGAAGAGTCATTCTTTCAGACATAACATATCTTTACTATGGTGAATATCGGACCACTTTTTATCTGTGCGTATTCAGGGATGCATATACTCGTGAAAACCTTGGTTGGAGCATAGGGAGATATATGTCTCTAAAACTCGTAGAAGAAGCCTACCGGGATATGATGAGTGGTCATGCTGGCGAACTTGCGGAAGTCATGAGGACCAATGAAGTTTATGTGCACCATGATCAGGGGAGCCAGTACCTTGCTACTTCCTTTACTGAGCTACTTCACGATGATGGCTTTGTACAGTCTGTATCAGCCAGAGGCAATTCTCAGGATAACGCACCTATGGAGAGCTTCTTTGGGAGGCTTAAAACAGCCATCCTCGATATGGTTGCTATGTGCAGGGATTTTACGTCTGCAAGACAGCTTGTGGATGGTTACCTTAAGGCATACAATTCAGAGCATTATCAGTATGATCTTGCAGGACTTACTCCTGAGGAATTCTATCAGTATGCCACAACGGGAGTCTATCCACTTGACAACTACTTTGGTGTTCCTGCATCAATTATGATGACAGGTGGTGATCTGAAGAAAGTAAGACGCAGATATGCTGATGAAGAAGCTGCAGCTCGCAGAGAAGCATCCCAAAAGCATCGTGAAGAAAAACGGCTTGTTGATCCTGAAAAAGTAATACTTCGTGACCAACGCCTTCTTAAGTCAGTAATAGATAAGTGGAAGGATAAGGAAATGACAGCATCTAATCAGATCACAAAAATGCAGGCTGTCCTGGAAAAGGCCAAGAGCGCTCTTCAGTTCATAAAGTCACTTACAGAAGACAAACGCTCTGAGCTTAAAGAACCACTTGCATGGAGAAAATATACTGAATTAAGTTATGTATTCATGATGAACGAACTGTTCTGATCTATATATTCTTCAAAATCTTATATTTTTAAATACTTTACAGCTGTATAATAAACGCAGCTGTATCGTGGCAGTAAGGGTCTGGCTTATCGCAAATGCGAGTTCACCTCACTCTCTGACGGTACAGCTTTTTGATTGCCAGGGAATCCTCTGGCCTATTTGTTGTACCCTCTATCATTATCCCCTACAAAAAGCCATAAAAAAAGTACTACTGTCAACCTAAAGTCTATCGTAGTACTACTTAAAATCCATCACTGTCATATATATTTTTGCACTGTCTATTATGATTCCATTCAACCTTAAAATCTGTCACAAAAAAGTCCTTGACTTTCGAACCGGTTTA
>JAFPVA010000001.1 GCA_017413105.1 Butyrivibrio sp.
TTCCGCCATCGTAGCTGTCGTTTCCGTCAGGATCCACAGCAAATATGATCTCGTCACCCTTTTTCACTTCATATTCCTGATAAAATTCTTTTTTGACCTCTGAGCTGAAATTGCCCTGCGTATCTCCGCCAATCCAAAGCTTCTCATCCCCGTTAAGGAATATTCTCATACAGGTTCCGTTGGCATCAGGATCCTCGCTGTCAGGAAACTTCACATATTCTCCGCTGATCCTGATACTTCCATCGTTTGCTGCGATCCAGAGATAAGCTGCATTTCTGCCATTTCCCGGCTCCACAAAGTCCCTCTTAAGCTCAGGTTTTCCGCTATTATAGTATCTTTCATTATCAGAATCATAGGAAAGCTCTGTAAAATTCTTGCCGTTCCAGTCGCACATTCCGTAGTGCCAGCCATCTGAGCCCTGCTCGCCGAATGAGCCTGAAATACTCGTGCTGTTACTCCTGCCTTCGCTATCAGAACCACCTTCTCCAGAATTTTCTGACGTTCCATCATCTTCACCAGGATTCTCAGCATTGCCACCTTCTCCGGGTTCGGGCTTATCTCCATTTTCCTCATCATCTGAGTTCTTGTCAGCATCTTTGATAACTACAGAAAGTCTTCCGCCATCGTAGCTGTCGTTTCCGTCAGGATCCACGGCAAACATTACGATGTCACCTTCGTGAACGATATACTCTTCATCGAATGTTATCTCTTTTTCAGTATCAAAGTTGCCCTGAGTAATTCCACCAAACCACTTCTTTTCTTCGCCGTTTACGAAAATTCTCATGCAAATGCCGTTGGCATCAGGGTCTTCATTATTGGCAAACTTGGTGTAGCTTCCGCAAACCTTTATTTTACCTGTATTAGCTGCTTCCCATCTGTATGCAGCATTTCTGCCATTTCCCGGCTCTACAAAGTCCCTCTTAAGCTCAGGTTTTCCGTTATTATAGTATCTTTCATTATCAGGGTCATAGGAAAGCTCTTCAAAGTTCTTTCCATCCCAGTCGCACATTCCATAGGTCCAGCCATCTGTGCCCTGCTCACCAAATGATTCAAAGAGATTAGTGTTGTTAGTGCGCAGCTTTTCACCTTCAGCCTTCTCTTTTGCTGCATAAACACTCACAGACAATCTGCCTGCGTCATAGGCTATATTATTCTTTCCGTCAATAACAAATGAAAGCTTATCACCTCTCCTGACGTCAAGCTGAGTAAACATGAAATCTGCCTTGTTATCATTGCCATCTCCCTGCAAAACCGCTATATCTTTTTCCTCAAGAAGCTCTTCATTTAAGAACACCTTAAGTCCCACACCATCCGGATAATCAGGATTTGCGTCAGTCTGCCCGAATTTGGTATAGTCGCCAAGCACATCGATTTTTCCATCTTCGTACACTACCCATTGATATATTGCTGCCTTCTTCTCTCCGGGATGAACAAAGTCTTTCTTCATTTCGAGATTCTTATTGGAGGGAGAAATAAAAGCAGTCTTATCCTCATTAGCATATACAAGGACTTTTGCACTGTTTAAGTCTTTTCCTTCAAGGAACCACCATCCGTCCTTACCCTGCTCGAATGATTCAAGATTACCGAGTACAGTGTTGTTGGTCCTGACTTCATCGCCTACTGAAACCTTGATTCCTTCAGAATCAGCAATATCAATTTCAAGCCTTCCTCCGTCCCAGGCATTATTCCTGTTGCAGCCTATATCAAAAGTAAGGATGTCTCCCTTCTTAACCTGCAGTTTTTCGATGTTTACAGCTCTTGCATTATCGTTTCCTTCACCTTTCGAGCAGTTGCAAACAGTGTTATACAGTCTGGAGTTATTCTTGAAGATCTCGATAGTTACGCCGTCAGGCCAGTCTGCATTTGGATCTTCATGGCCAAACTTCACATACTGACCGGTTATATCTATTTCTCCGTCAACTGCCACAACCCATTTGTACATTGCATCGGCATTGAGCCTTGGCTGCACAAAGTCCTTCTTCACTTCGAGGCCGCTTAATTTTCTTGAAATAAACCCTGTTCCATCAGCAGTCTTCTTTGACAAAACCTCTGCTTTGTCTATTCTTCTGCCTTCAAGATAGTACCAACCGTTACTGCCCTGCCCCCCAAAATCATAAGAAAGATTTGCATAGTTCCTCCCGCTGTTATTGACCATCTCCATGGTCCTAAGCTCTGCATCTTCGATCACAAAAGTGAAGTTTCCGCCGTCATAAGCGGTATTTGCCTTTCCATCTACCAAAAGAGTAATGCAATCTCCGGCACGTACCTCAACATCCTCTACTGACAGATCCTTCGTGATCTTCTCATCGGTAAGTGGCGCGAAATCCTCTTTTTTCAGGACTTCTCTGTTCTTGAAAAGATACACTGTCACGCCGTCCGGCCAATCCGGATTTTTATCTTCATTAAGAAGTTTTGTATAGGATGCCATTATGTCGATCTTGCCGTTTTCAGCTGCAACCCACTTCACATTTGCAGATCTTCCCTTGTTAGCAGGCATGATGAAATCACGTTTTATCTCTATTCCGTCAAGAGTCGTGTATTTCTCGCCATTTTCTTCAAGTCGCTCAACGTTCACAGCAAAGTATGGATCCTGATAGTATCCTGACTGGAAGCACCAGCCGTTTTCTCCCTGCTTTCCAAAATCATCCTGGAGTGATGCGTTGTTTGAACGGCCGTTATCCCAATTTATAACGTCTCTCTCTGTCTGTCCCGTAAGCGCAGACAATCCCTTTATGGAAAACTCATAAAGACCTGCATCATAGGCATTGTTTTCCTTACAATTGATGACCATTGATATATAGTCATCCTTGGCAACATCAAGTCCTGCAACATCAAGTCTTTTGGTAACTTCATTGAGTTCAGCATCAAAATCCTGCTGAACTAAAACTGTGCCATTATGATACAGTGTCACCCTTGTTCCATCCGGCCAATCCGGATTTTTATCCTCGTTCTTAAGCTTTGTATATGAAGCATCAATTCTGATCGTTCCGTTCTGGGCTACTTTCCACTTGATAACTGCAGACTTGCCCTTTCCGGGATTCACAAAATCTCTCTTTATCTCCAGATCGCGTGAATCAATGTATCGCTCTTCTTCAGGGCTGTATTTTCGCATATTGTAGGCGACAAAAGGCGCATCTCCTACACTTTCCTGGTAGAACCAGCCATTTTTTCCCTGCTCACCAAAATCATATTTAACATCAGCAAAGTTCTGCCTTGTCTCGCATTCGTTGATCGATATATCATTTTCTGTGGTAACATCGGTGAGATCAAAAACGGAAAACTCGTATTTCCCCGCGTCATAGGCGTTGTTTTCCTTACAATTGATGACCATAGAAATATAGTCGTCCTTATTTACTTTTAAAGACTCAACATCCATGCGTTTTGTATTTTCCTGCCTGGTGTCTGGCGCAAATTCCTCCTGTGCAAGAACTGTATTGTTGTGATAAAGAGTAACCCTGGTTCCGTCCGGCCAGCTTGGATTCTTATCCTCGTTCTTAAACTTGGTATAGGAAGTATTAAGCCTGATTGTTCCTGTTTTTGCGACCTTCCATTTGATCACAGCAGATTTTCCTTTTCCGGGACTTACAAAATCGCTCTTTATCTCCAGGTAGCTGCTGTCAAAATATCTGTACTCCTTTTCGTCAAAGATGCGCATATTGCATACATCATTTGGGTCATCTCCATAACCTTCCTGATAGAACCAGCCGTTTTCTCCCTGTTTGCCAAAGTCATATTTAACGTCTGCGTAGTTTTCTCTTGTATCATCTCCGGCAATAACAACGTCTTTTTCGGTTGTGGCGCCGGTCCTGTCAAGGATTGCAATATCGAATGCGCCGCCATCGTAAGACGCATTTCCTCCTGCATCAACCACAAAGTATAACCTGTCTGACGTGCTTATGCTTACATTCTTTTCCCTGAAAGAAATCTCATTCTTGCCCTTCTTTGGTGCTGCAACTTTTTGGGAAAAGAGCTTTTCTCTGTTCCTGTAGACAGAGACAGTTACACCATCCGGCCAGTCAGGATTTCCGTCGTTTTGCTCAAACTTGGTGTAAGTTCCTCTTATTTCAACAGCACCATCGACCGCAGGCTGCCAGCACAGCATCGCCTCATCATTTATTGATGGATGAATAAAGAACTGGCTGATTGAAAGATTTGGAGATGTAGAATTCATGTACTCTCCGTTCTTTTCTGTTGATACAAGTTTCGCAGCAGCAACGCTTTTTCCGCACATATAAGTCCAGCCGTTATTCCCCTGATGGCCGAAATCATCAATGGAATAAGCATTATTATCAATTCTGTCTGTATCCTTTTTCGCTGTAGGACCGCCGGCATTTACATCGGAAATGGCAACATATAATGAACCACCGTCGTAAGCGTTGTTCATGTTCGGATCCACAACAAAGTACAGGCTTTCCAGCTCATCGACATGTATATCTTTTAAGGACTCTTCTACAACTTCTTCCTTGTCTGTCTTTGCATCGACCTTGTATCTTCCGATAGGTTCATCCCCCTTGTAAACATACAGTGTTACGCCATCAGGATACATGGGATTTTTATCATTATTTACGTTTTTGACATATGCAAGGTCAATATTTATATCTCCGCCCTTTGCAGCTCGCCACTCCAGTATTGATGCGACTTCCTCCGCGGTATGAATAAAATTGGACTTTATCTCTAATCCCTTTTGTCCGGGCTGAAAGTATCTCTCTCCATCATAGGATTCAAGTCTCTTAGACCTTGCCGGGTCCTGTGATGATCCATATCTGTAAAACCATCCGTTATTTCCCTGCTCTCCAAAATCTGCAACGTTAAAAGCATTATTGGTGCGGTTTTCATCATCAACAAATTCCGGTTCGATATAGTCATGCGAAATAAAAGATGAAGGCCATGAATTCGCAAGCGCAACAATCTCATCCTCGATTGTTACTATAGCTGACTGCTGAAGCGCTTCTTCTTTAGTTCCGCATGCCGCAATTCCTGTGCAGGTTGCAACGATCGCGAGCATTCCCCCGAGTGCAACTTTATATTTTGATGCAACTGCCACTACTTTTTTTAAATCTAACCCCATAACATTCCACCCCTATTAACGATATCTGCTTCCTAAGCCTTCTCCCAAAAGACAACTATCTTTCCTTACTTAAATGCCTTCAAATCTTCAAAACTTGCCTTTGATTCAACACTAAACACCCCAAAATCAGAGCCCTGTGACATGTACATTCTTGTTGTGAAAGCAATCTCATCGTTGACATACATACACACAACGCCGTCTGCAACAAGCAGTGAAACATTCAGCTCATTTTTATCTGCTAAATTAAAATCAACATATGACTGAGCAGTTCTTTCCATAATATTGCTGCCGTTGTAGAACTCAATCCTGTTGTTGCCGCCGTTAAACACAATGTTCAGGCTTCCGACACTTTCTTCGTTTGTATCAAAGCAGAACCCAAACATACCGTCTTTATCAAAATCCCTGATCGTGGTCTTAATAAGGTAACTGCCAAGAAGTTCCTTAAATCCCGCCATCTCATATTTTTCACCGGCAAAAGATATAACGCCCTCCGAAAGAGAAGCTGAATCAGTCATCTTGACCGGTGTAAGCGAAATCTCATTAGATAAAAGCTTTTCAAGCTCAGGGTTTAAAACAGGTGTGAGGCTTCCATCTTCATGCTGCACAAGCTTATGAGTGACCATATTTCCGCCCCAGTCGTAGTCCTCACTGTCTGTATGCTTTTTTTTCGTTCCGTTCCATCCGACAACATATAAGTTCTCTCCGTCTGTCTCCATTCTTCCTGCATAAAAGCCGTTGCAGTCAAAGATGTCCTGTGAAGGGATCTCGAACGGCCCCTCAAAATTGTCTGCTATCCTGTAATGAACAAGCCTGTGAGGCCACTGATCAGAGAATGACAAGTACCACTTTCCTTTATAAGAAAGTAGTGTCGGACATTCCAGATTTGAATCGGTTCCCATATCATTTTCAAAGAAAACACCCGCATCTTCCCAGCTCTTTAAGTCCTCTGAAGTGTATCTTGCAATGACTCCGATGTTGTTCTGTCTTGTTGCAACAAGCATTGAATAGCACTTTTCTGATTCAACATAGAAAACAAACGGATCCCTGAAGTCGTTCTGCGCATAATTCTCGTTTGCATAAAGTGTATCTTCGGGAATCTTTTCCCAATTTATAAGATCGCTGCTGACAGCATGCATCACTGCTTCTTTTGGCTCAAACATATCGTTATGTCCTGTATAAAAAGCATGGTACTTACCGTCATTTCCCTTTATTACACTTCCGGTTCCAAGAGCTATGTCCTGGTCTTCTACAGCGTCTCCATAATTCAAAACAACTCCCTTGTCATCATATGAGGCAAAGTCTGTAGTCTGGATCAGCCCCCAAGGGTGATATCCCTGCTTACCGTCTCTCTGGTCTGCCAGGTAAAAGACATTGTACTTTCCCTCGTCGTAAAACGGCATTGTATCGCCCACAAGTCCCTCCACTGATGCCGGAAAAACGATATGATCTTCAATGTTCTCTCCCAGATACTTTTCATCCGCTGACTGCACGGTTTCCTCTGTTGTTTCATCTAAAGCAGTATCCGGTTCTGCGGCTTTGGATGAGCATCCAACACTGGCGATGGTCATAATGCCAATCAAAAGTAATGTTTTTATTCTATGCATAATTCCTCCCTTAGTGCTTTTGCACTATCACTTGACAGAAACAATATAGCATTATGTGTCATTTGTATCAATCTAAAAGTGCATATGACACAGCTTTTCGTGAAATTCAGTGTTTTTATGGGTTTCTTTTTTGTGAATTATGCACACTTGTCATACAGAAATTGGTGCATTTGACACATTGCTATTGCAGCGTTATGATATTTATCGGATTGAAATATGTAACAAAAATATTATCGAGGGGTTATCAGTCATGGGAAAAAGAGTAACATTACAGGAAATTGCAGACGCACTTGGAATGTCAAGAAATACTGTTTCCAGAGCACTCAACAACTCAGGAAGCGTATCTTCGGAAACCAGGAGTAAGATCTGTCAGATGGCTACAGCCATGGGCTACAAGCAGTTTAGTTTAGTTGATACCGCTGATACAGCATCAAGTACGCTCTCCGTATTAAAGGGCGGCAAAACAGAAATAGCCCTGTTCACTCATTCTTTTCCCGGTGCATCCCATTCAGGAACCAAGCTTCTTGAGGCATTTCAGAACAGAATAGATTCACTGGGCTACAAGCTTTCAATCAACATTATTAAAGATAATGATATTGAATCCTTAAGCCTCCCAACTAATTTTTCCATGGACAATATAGCAGGAATTCTCTGTATAGAGCTCTTTTCCGAAAAATACAGCCAATTCCTCTGCAGCCTGAATATTCCCATTCTCTTTGTAGATACCCCAGTTCTTCAGAAATTCGGATTAGCAGCTGATACTCTCTACATGGAGAATGTTACAAGCGTCTACCGCCTGATCAGTTCATTTATCCAAAGCGGAAAGAGAAACATCTCATTTGTTGGTGACAGATTCCATTGCCAGTCCTTCAATGAGAGGTGGCAGGCCTACGTTTCAGCCATGACAGATAGCGGGATTGGCATCGACATCGGATCCTGTATTCTTGATGACGACTCGAGTCCGTACAAAGATACAGATTATCTCGCAGCAAGGATCAGCGAGCTTGGGAAAATGCCTGAAGTTTTCTTTTGTGCCAACGATTACCTTGCAATCTGCACCATAAAGGCCCTTAGACAGCTTGGTAAAAAAGTTCCGAAGGACGTTGAGGTCTGCGGATTTGATAATGCTCCCGAAGCCACCATCATAGAGCCAAGTCTTACCACGGTGAAGATCCATTCAAGTTCCATGGGCTTTATTGCTGCGGATATTCTGCTTTCCAGGATTGCCAATCCAAATACTCCTTACAGAAAAACATATGTAGAAACAGATATCATAATAAGAGAATCAACAGGAAATACGATTAAATAAACTACACTTTTCAAAAATGTGTTCATTAAGTTTCGGACAATTTTCCCTTATGTGTCCGTTAACTCTTTCAGGATATTTTTTCCCCTTCTAACCTGTGGTACATTTCCATACAGTTAATCGTTCATCACATAGAGCGATTTCAAGGAGGGGAAAAATGAAAAATCTATATCCACTTACACCGGCGCAGAACATGCACTATCAGTGGATAAGGCAGTACCATACGCAGCAGGTCAGCGGGGTGACAATTGCATTTGCTGTGAAGATGGATCTTGATCTTGTACTTCTCAATAAGTGCATAATCGAGGAAACCAAAAGATACGGATGCCTTAACCTAAGGTTTACTGAGCCGGATGAAAACGGTGAGATCAGGCAGTACTTCAAACGCAAATCCACAAAAACAATCAAAATACTGAATTTCTCAGACATATCCTTCGAGGAAGCTGAAAACGCCTGTCAGAGTCTTGCCTATGAGACTTTTGAGGGCGCCGACAGAGCGATGTATGAGTTCTTTTTGCTGCGGCTCCCTGATGGCTACAACGGCTTTTTGGCGCACATCGACCACAGACTCATCGATTCCTGCGGCCTTGCAGTCATGGTAAAAGACATTATGGCTCTGTATGCGCACTACAAATTCGGTGCTGACTATCCAAAAGAGCTGGCTAACTTCGAGGATGTGCTCATCAAAGATATCGACAAGCTTCACAACAAAAAGCGCTATATCAAAGATAAAGCCTTCTGGGATGAGCAGCTGGAAAAATACGGCGAGCCACTTTATTCGGATATTCAGGGGAAAAAGGTGCTGGTGGCCTCAAGAAAAAAGCATGGCGACTGTACTCTGCGAAGTGCCGACATCGAGATGGATAATCTTTTTGTTGCTGTAAAAGACTACAAGCTTGAGCCGGAGCCTTCAAAGAGGCTTATGGACTACTGTGAAAACAAAAAGATCTCTTTTAACAATCTTCTGCTGCTTACCATGAGGACCTATTTATCCAAGGTAAATGACGGCCAGGAAGACATAACAATAGAGAGCTTTATTGCAAGAAGATCCACGCACGACGAATGGTCCAGCGGCGGAAGCAGAACCATCATGTTCCCCTGCAGAACCATCATAAGCGGAGCCACAAGCTTTTTTGACGCAGCACAGAAAGTGCAGAATACACAAAACAATATCTACCTTCACAGCAATTATGACCCTGAACTTATCAAGGCTTCAATAAGAGAAAAATACGGAACGCCGGAGAAAACCACCTATGAGAGCGTATATCTTACATATCAGCCACTTCAGCCAAATGCAGAAAACATGAATCTTTCAGGGATACCATTTTATTTCAAGTGGTTTGCAAACGGCGCTGCCACCAAGAAGATGTATCTTACCGTAACCCATACGGATGATGGCGGCCTGAATTTTTCTTACCACTACCAGACTGCTTCTGTTTCGGAAAAAGACGTTGAGCTCTTCTACTACTACATGATGCGAATAATCTTTGCCGGAATCGAAGACGATTCAAGATCAATTGAAAGTATTATTAATTGTGTATAACAGGAGGAAAACCATGGATACAGAAAGAAAATTTAAAGAATACCTTACACAGTACTGCGATGTTCAGCCGGATGACATGACCGGTGAAATGAGATTTTTAGAGGATCTGGGACTTAGCTCTTTTGACTTCATGTCACTTCTTGGGGATCTGGAGGACAACTTCGATCTGGAGCTTGACCCTGAAACCATCGGCAATGTAACAACAATCGGCGAGGCTCTTTCACTGATTGAAAAGACCCGTAAAACCGCATAACGAGGTGACAACATGGATAGCATAAGAGAGCTCCTTGAGCAGATTGAAAAGGATTTTGCCAAAATGCCTGCGATCAAGTGGCCACAGGGAAAGGACATTCAGCAGAAAACTTATAAAGAGCTTGTAAACTCCGTTTCTCTTATAAGGCGGGCGCTTGGCTTGCAGGGTCTTGATAATGACCACATAGCCATTGTGGGCTTTAGCTCCATAGAGTGGATCACAAGCTTTTTTGCAATAACTTCGGGAAACAATTCGGCGGTACTTATCGATCCGCTGCTTCCTTCCGAAGAGATCATCGATTTGCTTATAAGATCCGATTCCAAAGCTGTTTTCCTGGATCCTTCCAAGATGGATCTTGAAAAAGATATAGATGAAAAATGTCCGGGTATCAGAAAAATCTTTTACCTGAGCAGCGAACAGCTTGATGCCCTTGAAAAGACGGGTGAAAATGCACCTGAAATAGAAGGAAATACCGGAGATAAGCTTGCCATGATAATATTTACCTCCGGCACAACAGGAAAGAGCAAGGGCGTAATGCTCTCACAGAAAAATCTTTTAAGCAATGTTGAAGCGGTAGAATACGACACATGCCCGGGAAAAGTGACACTCAGCGTTCTTCCCATACACCACGCCTATTGTCTTGTCATGGACTATTTAAAGTGCCTTTCTCTTGGCTCCACCGTGTGTATCAACGACTCTTTTCTGCACATGGTAAAGAATATGCAGCTTTTTAAACCAAACGTAATGCTCATGGTTCCCATGATGATTGAGACAATCTACAAAAAGCTCTCCTCTGCCGGAAAACTTCTGCCTAAGAAGGTAATTGCAGCAAATGTTTTTGGCGGAAACCTCACTACGATTTTTTCCGGTGGTGCGCACCTGGATCCTTTTTACGTTGAGAAATTCAGGGAATACGGCGTTGATATCTATGAAGGCTACGGAATGAGCGAATGTTCGCCGGTTATCAGCTCAAATACTCCGGCAAATTACAGGCCCGGTTCTGTGGGAAAAGTCCTGAAAAACGCCGAAGTCAAGTTCGTAAATGGGGAAATACTTGTAAAAAGCAGCAGTGTGATGATGGGATATTACGATATGCCAAAGGAAACGGCAGAAACTCTCGAGGGCGGATATCTTCACACCGGTGATAAAGGCTATATGGACGATGATGGATATCTGTACATAAACGGAAGGATCAAGAATCTTATCATTCTGTCCAACGGCGAAAACATTTCTCCGGAAGAGATTGAGAACAAGCTCTCTCTTTATCCTCTTATTGATGAGGTAATAGTTGCCGGTGACGAAAAGGGATTGACAGCAAAGATCTATCCTGATCAGGATATCATTGCAAAAAATAAGATGGACAGCGAAAAGGTGGAAAAAGAGCTGCAAACAATTCTTGACGAATACAACCGTTCACAGCCCACCTACAGAAGAATTGTCCATCTTGTAGTAAGGGAGAATCCTTTTATAAGAAACACCACCAAAAAGATTCTCAGACAATATGCTTAGAACTAAGTCCCGGAAGGACTCCGGATACAAACACCTGTGCCAGGATGTCTGCAATCTCATCCGCAGGCGCATCAAATCCGGTGGATGACCACTTATGGAGAACACCAATAGTGCTTCCGATTCCGGATGCTATAAAATAGGCGGCAGTTTTTTTGTCGCCTATGTGATAGGATTCGTTATCCGTAACCTGCCTCATATATCTGTCAAACATCAAAAGCATCTTTTCGAAAAAGGCGTCCCCTCTGGTACTGTTAAGAAGGGTGGACAGAAAAGGATTATCTTTTGTGTAATTGCAGATGGCAAGAAAAAAGGACTTACAGATTTCTTTGTCATCCTGTGGGTGAAAGCTCTCCATCAGGGAAAAGATTTTCTCAATAGTCTTCTCCTCCGCAGCATTCACAAGGTCCGGTACATTTTCATAGTGATTGTAAAACGTACTCCTGACTATTCCGGCCTTCTTTATGACATCGGAAACTGTAATCCTGTCTATTTCTTTTTCTTTTAACAGCAGAAAGAAGGAATCAAAGATTGCATCCTCTACTGCTGTGTATCTCTCGTCCTGTTCATTCATGAGGTTATTATATCACGTTTTGTGGTGTCACTAAATGTCTGACGGTTCCCTCTATATGCAGTTTTACTATATTTCATAAAAAGAATTTGGCCATAAATAAGTAAAAATAAGCAATAATTAGGTATGAAAAGCTCTCTCTTTTTCTTATGATAAATATGTACAGACTTGGAGGGAATTATGAATCTAAAAACTGCCTATGAACCATATTTTAAGATCGGTGCTGCGATTTCCAGATGGAATCTGCACACTAAAGCACACATGAATCTTCTTACAGCCCAGTTCAACAGCTTTACCTGTGAGAATGATATGAAACCCATGTATTATCTGGATCAGGACGAGAACAAGTCCGATCCTGAAAAATATAACCTCGCTCCTGCTCTCACCTTTGAGCATGCAATTCCTTATCTGGAATTTGCCAAAGAGCAGGGAATTGCCATGCGCGGACACACTCTTGTGTGGCACAATCAGACTCCTAAGTGGTTTTTCTGCGAAAAATACAATGAAATGTATCCATTTGCAGACAGAGCGACCATTCTTGCAAGACTTGAGAGCTATATCCACGGTGTTCTTGACTTCGTTCAGACCAATTATCCCGGAATCATCTATGCCTGGGATGTTGTCAATGAAATCGTGGACGAAGGCGCTTTCAGGAAGTCAATCTGGAGCAAAACTGTAGGCGATGACTTCTTTATAAAAGCCTTCGAATATGCCAGAAAATATGTAGCTCCCGGTGTTGACCTTTTTTACAATGACTACGAGACTGCCCTTGATTGGAAAAGAGACTTCATCATAAAGAACGTCCTGGCTCCACTTTTGGACAAAAAGCTTGTAGACGGAATGGGCATGCAGTCTCATCTTTTGATGGATCATCCGGATTTTAACGACTATCGCACAGCTCTTGAGATGTACGGTGCGCTGGGACTTAAGATCCATGTTACTGAGCTGGATATGCACAATGCAGACCCCAGTGATGAGTCCATGCACGCTCTGGCTCTTAGATACAAGGAGCTTTTTAGGATTTACCTGGATGCAAAAAAATCCGGAAAAGCTAACATAACAAGCGTTACTTTTTGGAACCTTCTGGATGAAAACAGCTGGCTGTCCGGCTTTAGAAGAGAGACCAGCTATCCTCTTTTATTCCATGGCAAGTGCGAGGCTAAGGAAGCCTACTACGAAGTGCTTAAAGAAGCTGTTCCGGAGGATCAAATCGACAGATGGGAGCCTTCATATGCCGAGGATGAGTACCTGTGCAAAGGAATGCCTGAATCTGACATAATTAAATTCCGCGAAAATATCTGGAATGACGGCGAGTATGATTATGCTGCTTCCTACGGTTTTACTCCAAATGTTTTTGCTTACCTCCACAAGGACAAGGAAAAGCGCGACTGCGTGCTTGTTGTGCCGGGTGGCGGGTATTGCATGTGCTGCTCTCACGAGGGAGAGCTTCCCGCATTGGAGTTTTTTAATCGTGGCATGAATGCTTTTGTTCTTAGTTACACCACTGATATCACCATGTCAGTGCCGCTTAAAAAGCAGCCGCTTGAAGATATTTCAAGAGCTGTGCGCTATATAAGGAAAAAAGCAGCTGACGTTGGGCAGGAAATCGGAAACCTCTTTATCTGTGGTTTCTCAGCGGGCGCTCATGTCTGCGGAAGCCTTGCTGTTCACTTTGATGACGTTACAGATAAGGATTCCGAATTCAATAAATACTCCAACAGACCTGATGGCGTGATCCTCTCCTATCCTGTGATCACTACCGGCGAGTACACTCATAAGGATTCTGTAAGAGCCCTGCTTGGGGAAAATCCCACTCAAAAAGAGCTAGATTATTTCTCTCTTGAGAAACAGGTAAAAGAGAATACTCCGCCCTGCTTCATCTGGCAGACTCAGGAAGATGCCCTTGTACCTGTAGAAAACAGCTATTTATTTGCAATGGCACTCCGTAAAAAGAATGTTCCGTTCGCCCACTATGTTTTCCCAAATGGCTACCATGGGCTCACTATAGCAAACAAGGCATTTTTCAGCGGATGGTCCGGCGGCGACTACACAATGGAACAAACCATGCGAGCTGCATTTTCTGTAAAGGAAGGAAAGGGAGTAAATGTCTCTGAAAAGCGCAGACAGGAACTTATCGATCAATTCTTTGGTGGAAATGAAATGCCGGCAACGGGAATTGACGAGAGCCTTAAGGAAGATGTTGGCCTCTGGTCCGATCTTTGCTATGCATGGATCAAGAGAATCTGAACCAAATTTCAGATAGCATAAATTGAACTAATAAATGCTTATACTTACACAAAAAAGAGGAAGTGTAGCCGGTATCAAGCTATACTTCCTCACATATATAAATCTTTTTGCTCTTAAGCCAATCAAGTGCTTTTTTATCATCTGTAAAATCCGTTCCTGCAGCCTTATTGAAGGCATCAAGATCTGTAATCTTACCCATTATCACCGGATCATCAGGAAGCACCTCGCCCTGATCCATGCTTCTAAGCATATCTTCCTTGTTCATGCGCCTTATGTAGTCATCGTCTCTGACACAATAGACATCATACCTCTCTTTTATGTCCTCATAATCAGCAATCCTGTTCAGGCAAAAATCACATATTTTCTCAAATCCCATCCAGGAATATATCGCCTCATCAACAGGTAAAAGATATACGAAGGGAACATGCTCCTTTTTAAGAATTTCAAAGGTTTTCTCAAAAACTCTTTTCATCTGGCCTTCATGGCGTCTTTTCTTTGTGGTAGCAACAGCAACAATATAGTAGCTCTTAACTGTTTTCCCATTCAGAGAAACATAGTAGGGATTTAAGTGAAGCATGGATATTATTTCGCCGTTTTCCTCACTTACAATGATCCTGTTATCGATGCATTTATCCATGTAATAGTAATCCACAAATTCCTTTGGATCATCGAAAGCCTCTTCGTATAATTTTCTCGTTTTTTCTTTTTCAAAGCACTCTGTAATCATACTGTTTTCTCGCAAACTCTGTATTTTCTGGCGTACCCCACAGGATTATAACTCTCTTTTGCCTGTCTGAGCCCTTCTATTCCCATGTCATCTTCTCTGTTAACCAATTCGGCCTCTTCATAAGAATTTAAAAGAAACTGCTGATTGATGACCTGATAGATTCCCGGAATTGCTGAATTTCCTTTCTCTATACTGATAACAGCCATTTTTTCCCTGCTGTTATAAGAACCGATGGTAAAAGCCTCCAGCATCTCATCTATGAAAATGCCACCAATCCTGAAGGTGACCTTATCACAGTTCCTGAGCATTTCAATGACTCCATTTTTTTCAATTATAAGGGTATCTTTGCTGTCTACACCCTCAGAAAGTCTTATTTCAACCCACTTTTTCATGAATTCTTCAAGGAAGTACTCGTCGACGCAGCAAAGAGTCTTGTACTCCCATCTGCCCTCGTACTCCTTCATGAATTTATTTATGAGGTTTCTTTTTTTCTGGTACTTTTTGCCGGGAAGTGTTCTAAGTTCCTCAGCGTCATAGAGATAGTCTTTAAGATCAAATTCCTCTTCTATCTCAAAGTCTTTATTCTCAAGCAAATTGAGCGCCTTAAGGGCATCTTCATCCGCCAGATCAATCCTGAGCGGGCTGTGGAGCTCTTCTTTAAAATAATTCCGCAGCAAACCGAAGTATTCCGGAAGTTTTTCTTCCCTGCAGTAAGGCATTGCAGCAAAATAGCCCTTATCATCCTTCATAAGAATGATTGCTGCCTCATCCTCAATATAAATCTCTGTATTGTATAAA
>JAFPVA010000121.1 GCA_017413105.1 Butyrivibrio sp.
ACTTCTTGGATGCATCATCAACATTATTCTGGACCCTGTTGCTATTTTCGGGCTTGGCTGGGGCATGATGGGCGCTGCGCTTGCAACTATCACAGGCCAGATCGTCACTGCAATCTGCGGGCTTGTATATCTCACAAGGGCCAAGTCGGTTAAGCTTGACCTTGAAAGTTTTGTTCCGTCAATTGATATCATTGGCAAGTTCATGCCTCTCGGAATCAGCAGTTTCCTTACTCAGATCTCAATTGTGGTCATCATGGGCGTTATGAACAATATCCTTGTAAAATACGGCGCTATGAGTAAGTACGGCGCAGATATTCCGCTCACGGTTGTGGGAATTGTTATGAAAGTGTTCCAGATCGTAGTATCTGTATGCATCGGCATTGCAGCCGGTTCACAGCCTGTAATCGGCTATAACTATGGCGCCGGAGAGTATAAGAGGGTTCGAGAGCTCTTTTTAACTATAATAAAAGCTGAGGCGATAGTCGGACTTGTGGCGCTTATCCTCTTTGAGGCATTCCCGCTCCAGATCACAGCAATATTCGGAAGCGAAGACGGTCTTTACAACGAGTTTGCCGTGCTTTCATTCAGGCTTTTCCTGTCGATGATCGTGCTTACTTGCATTCAGAAGTCAGTCAGCGTATTCCTTCAGGCACTGGGCAAGCCTGTTATGTCCATGGGACTTTCGCTTCTCAGGGAATTTGTGCTGAGTGTTCCGTTGGCAATCGTTCTTCCTATATTCTTCGGAGTTGAGGGTGCGCTGTATTCTGCACCAATCGCAGATATCGGCTCCATGATCGCAGTTGTCATCATGTCCGTAATCATGCTCAGGGAGTTAAAAGAGAAAGAAGAGAGCTCCATACAACTGGTGGAAGCCGAGAAAGCAGCCTGAGAACTGCTTCATTGACGCGCATAAGTGTTATAATACAATCTTGAATAAGCTATACAAATAGGGAGATTGTTATGGAACTTAGGCCACATCACGGGATGTGCTTTCAATTCTATGAAGGAAAGGGTTATAGTGAGGATTTCACGGATCACATGGGCAGGATTATAAGGCAATTAGAAAAAGAGCCGGAGACGACCGTGAAGCTTACCGTAGCAACAGACGTTGTCTGTGCGAACTGCCCTAATAATGAAGAGGGAAGTTGCACTACCCTTGAGAAAGTAACAGGATATGACGAGGAAGTGCTGAAAGCATGTAATTTGGTAGAGGGAGAAGAAATCTCTTTTGCCGAATTCGCCCAGCTTGTCAGGTCGGAGATTATAGAAAAAGGGCTTCGCAGCAGTATATGCGGCGATTGCAGTTGGGACTATATCTGCAGGCGAAAGAAAAATTGTGAGTCAAACTGTAACGTCCCCAGTGGCACATGAGTCAAACTGTAACGTCCCCGGTGACTCATTTTATAAGAGCCTGTTTCTGGGCGTGAGAGAGCTGTTTTAAGTGCCACTCGCGGCTCATGGCTTCTTCCTTGGTTTCAAATTCTTCATAGTAAACAAGTACAACCGGGAGACGGGGCTTTGTGTATTTAGCGCCCTTCCCCCGGTTGTGTGTTTCTATTCTCTTTTCAAGATCATTGGTATATCCGCAGTAGTAGGTGCCATCTGCGCATTCCACGATGTAAGCATAGTGTTTCATAGGCTTATTATAGCAGATTTGCGCTTATCCCTCTAAAAATGTAAAATAAGACACAAAAATATGCCAAAAAATGGGTGTAACCTTCACTGTTTCGGTTATAGAATAAACTTGTAACAAAGCAACCGGATTTAGGAAGGGGGAAGCTTATGAGCAACTTTTGGAAGGGATTTTTAGTTGCGCTGCTTATTGTTTACGTTATCTCTCCGATGGATCTTTTACCGGGACCTGTTGATGACATACTGGCAATAGTCTTTGCCCTGGCTGCCACCAAGAACAGGCAGAATATAGAGAAAAGAGATAATGAGAGAATTGAAGTGATTGATGTTGATGGAACCGAACTTTAAGGAGGTACGTGTGATGGAAAAGAAATTGTACAGAAGCAATGACAGAAGAATCTTTGGTGTATGCGGCGGTGTTGCTGAATACTTCGGCTGGGATCCCACAATTGTGAGAGTTCTTTGGGCAGTATTTTCACTCTCAGGTGGCATAGGACTTCCGCTTTACATTATCCTGACATTCATTATGGATAATCGCCCCGATTACGTCAGCAAATACGACCAGAAGCAATAAGAAAAGCGCACCGATCAGTTGGCTTTTCTGAATTCTGTAGGCGTCATATCATAGTTTTTTTTAAATACTTTAACGAAGTAATTATTGTCGGAGTAACCGACGTAGCTGCTGATCTCCTGGATAGGAAGATTCGTCTTCTTCAGGAGATTGGCAGCTTTTTTGCAGCGCAAAAGAGCTATATACTCTGTCATGGTTACTCCGGTTTCTTTTTTGAATACCTTGGCCAAGTGAGATATGGACATATTGGCATTTGCTGAGAGATCTTCGTTTGATATATGGTCCCCCAGATGCAGATTAATGTACTCAAGGACTTTCTGAATTGATGGAGAATACTTGTCCAGAGACAACTTGTGATTGTGAACCGCTTTTGTCAACTCAACAATCATATCGATCTGGTAGCGGGTCTGAAGATCGGCGTTGTTTGTGGCTGATGAAAGCTGGGTGTATTTTTGGGTTATCTCATCTATTGTAATGACTGAAAGACCTGATTCTTCCGCAGCTTTTCTGGAAAGAGCTTTAAGTATTGCCAGACCATTGCCCGAGGCATAGTAGTTAAGAGTCTCTTTGGAAAAATCGGAAAGAGCCTCCGGACCGGACAATTTTTCAAATGCTGTCATGATGTTTTTGGTATCACCGTTTCTTATCATCGAAAGGAACTGCTTTTCCTGATCATATCTCCTGTAGATTTCACTGTAATTCTTCTCGGACAGTTCTGTCTTATCATCTTCTTCAGATACATCCTGAATAAATCCCGATAGTCTTCTGTATGAATACTCACTTTCCGTAGGGGAAAAAGAGATTATGCATTTATTTACAACACTGGTGATCTGCTCGGTATACACAATGGGAAATGCTGTGTAATACAGCTTAAACGCCAATGATTTGGATGAGGATTCATCGTTTTTTGCAAGTACGGTTTCTGTCTTAAGCTCTGAATATTTCTCTTTTACATAAGGTCCGATTATATAAATCCTGTTATCAAACGTAAAAAAGGACAAGCAGATACCGAGCTGGTCTATGAGCTCATAGATCATGCTTTCTTTGGAGGAGGACAGAAGATAGTAAAGCGCCTTGCTTGTAAACATGGGCTGCATCTTTATGCTGAAGCAGTATTTCTTTTCAAAGGCGTAAAGAGAGCTGTCCATGTCTGTTGCATCCGTGACATCCACAGAGAGCAGGTTTTTTAAAAGAGCTGAAAAAAGAGTGTGGTCCATATTTATTCCTAAAAACAATAAAATAATACTAATCGTGATAAAATAATTCTAACATATTGCAAAACTAAATGATACTATGACCATAACAGGAAAGCTTTCAAGATTATCATGCAACTGAAAGGGGTTAATAATGGGTAAGGACAAATCTCTGATAAGAGAAGAAAATGGGGTAACCTATAAAAGAGCTAAAACCTGGCATATTGCGCTTGCGATGATGACAGGTGCAGGGCAGATGGCATTTTATCTGCTGATGAATGGTGCAACATATATTGGAAATTCCAACTTTGGAATTCTTGTTGCAGTTACAGGACTTATTATCACCGGATCAAGGCTTTTGGATGGAATTACAGACCCGGTAATAGCTTTTTTCCTGGAAAGATTTAATTCCAGATTTGGAAAAGTAAGATTTTCAATCATGTTTGGATGGCTTCTTATGGCCATTGCTACAACACTGATGTGTAATATAGGGGCAAAGCTGTCACTTACGGGTGCAGCGGGAATAACATTTTTTGTCCTCTGCTATGTGATCTATATCATTGGTTATACATTCGTAAGTATAGCAGGTCAGATCAATATGAACATTCTGACAAATGATCCAAAACAGCGTCCTACAATCGGTGTCTGGAGTACAGCGTATTCATATCTGGTGCCAATGATCATGAGCGTTGTGGCATCGGCTGTGATTCTCCCAAGATTTAATAACATTCAGGGAACAGAATACTTCGCAACTTACAATGTAGTGGTAATACTTGTTTCGCTCTTTTTCTACATTCTGGCATGCATAGGAATTGCTCCATATGACATTCCCGAGAATTTCGAAGGAATCAAAAAGGATGGCGAAACCGATGAAAAGCCAAGCTTTAAGGACATGCTGGCGCTAATCAAAGAGAAT
>JAFPVA010000010.1 GCA_017413105.1 Butyrivibrio sp.
AGACTACTGCAAAGATTTATGTTGTCTTCCAAAGTTTTGTTCTCAATAAGTGTTGGCATTCCAAACTGCATCATACATCTCTCCCCATTATCGTATTGTTTCCTCAGACACTCTCTGAATTTGACCGGCGGCTTCTTCAGGGGTTATTTTTCCAGTCGCAAGCTCTTTTAGTGCATCACATACAGCAAGACTTAGATCTTCATACTTGATTCCTCTTGACCCTGCAACATTGTTTTTTCCGTTTTCTACGATCACATCAAGATTCTTTTTCCCATCTGAGCCAAGTCCCTGCACACTTAGCTCCAAATCTGCACGGGATGGCATATATTCCAGGTACTGATTAACCAAAAGATCCTGTCCTTCATTTACCAGATAATCCATAAATCGAAAAGCCGCCTCTTTTTGCGTTGACTCAGGATTCATGCAAAGAACCACGTCAGGATTTGCTGTTACAGGAGCTACTTTTCCATCATCATTCCAGTCTATCAGGAAAGCATCATGGTATGCACCCTCTTTATCAAAAACAGCTCTGGTTTTCTCATCGCTTACTGTGTACATGTTCATAGCCCAGGACCCGTTGGTGATCATGGGTATGCTGCCCTCTCGCTGGAACATATCATTAACAGTGTCGTAGATAGGCATCTTTACCGCATTGTCCTGGAACACTCCGCTTACAAAGCAGTCCTGCCAGATCTTAAAAGACTCTATTACAGGCTCTGATTCAAAGCTTGCCTCACCTTCTATTGCGTCATACAGAGCATCTCTGTCGCAGTCCGCCGCAATAGACATCCACATATCAAGATTCATCCAGGAATCCTTAGCTCCGATTGCCAAAGGCATTTGTCCATTCTCGCGAAGTGTCTGACAGTTTTTCTTCATTTCCTGATAATTTGTCGGAACTTCGCACCCATACTGCCTTAGCATATTTACATCTGCCCACATATATCCTGCATAGGTCTGCCCAAGTGGAAGTCCGTAAATCCTACCATCAGAATCACTTACACGATCAAGACATGAATCAAGAAATTTATCCTGCCAGTCCTCTCCCCATTCTCTTTCACAAAAAGGAGTCAGATCTTCCTCAAAAATCCTGAAGGTATCAAAGGCTGATCCGCTGCTTATTCCATATACGTCAGGGCCATCACCGTCTATAAGCTCAACTCGCATATGTTCCTGATATGCAACTGATTTCGTAAAGACATATTCTACATGTATATCCGGATTCTCTTTTTCAAAAGAATCAATGATCTTGTATATAGGGCTATCCGGTCCGTAATCTGCCGGATTCCAGGTCTGAAAGGTTATGGTCGTTTTTCCTTTCTGCTCTTTGGGTTCACAGCCTGAAAGAACAGTTAAGCATATGATCATAGCCAGAATACACAGAGCACTTCTTTTCATAAACGCTTTCCTCGCATCATCCTATTAACATGCGTACTTTAAACATATCGTTCTCAGCAATATATCTGATCTCACTTCCTGTCTTTTTAGCAAAGTCAAGGACACTTCTGGTTCCGATCCCATGTCCGTCCTCTGATGTAACAGGATGCCCTTCCTCATCAAGCTTTACCTGACCATGGCAGGAATTCGATATCTCCAAAAGAAGCTGTTGCTTATATTTTGCAGCAACTTCTATAAAACGCTCTGCTTCAGGAACTTTATCACATGCATGTATTGCATTCTCAAGCAAATTGCTTACGGCAATAGCCAGTTGCATCTCATCAACACCAACATTACGAGGAATATTGGCAGATACCTTTACTCTTATATTATTCCTCTCTGCAATGGCCACATAGTGCATAAGGGCTGCATTGACAGTAGTATTCTCGCAAAAGCTCCTGCTTCCTCGTGGTTCCTGAGCCATTCGCTCCTCAAGGCATTTCTTTGCTTCTTCCACTTTCCCGTCCTGCAAAAGAGATAAGATAAGTGCTTCAAAATGTCTCCTGTCATGGCGCATTGCCCTGTCCTGACTAAGGATCTCTTCTGTAGCATTCAGACGCTCTTTCATGCTGTTTGTGGCCATTTCCAAAATAGCCGCGTCAGATTTTAACTGGTACTCTCTCTGTTTTAGTACAGTTGAGTCAACCAGTGCATAGAGCTTTCCGATAACTTCTCCGTCTGCCGAAAGCTCTTTTTCCTCAGGTGTGTAATACTTATCGCCAATCTCAATGGTATCGCCTCTTATAATTGCCTCTCTTAAGGTATTAACGACACTCATCGGATCCCTGGTAATATCAGGATAAAGCTCTTTTGCATGCTCATTGTAATACTGCAGCCTGTCGTCACAATCCAGGGCAATAACTCCCTCAGACAGCCTGTCCACAATATAATCTCTGGCCATATCGATCACTCCGAGAAGGTTATACCTGAATATGGCTATGAACATTGAAATCGTGATCGCAACATTTCCGAATACAGAAATATCAAAATAATATGTAGCAAAGAATACATGAGCTACCTGGAATATGTAGAGAATTGCCGCAACGATAAATCCGCCGATGATTATAAAGACGCGCCTCTTGGCGATTTTTCCCTTGTGGCTTTTTATGGACCTGAACAACAATGCCAAAACGATGATAATAGCAATTGCCTGGTACTGCATAAACGCTTTGTGTACGATACCGTTTCTATGCAAAAGAACCGGGAACATACCGGTCTTGTCGTACCATATTTTGGAGTAAAACAGATCATGCTCCTGGAATGTGAAAATGATGGCATAAACAAACACATCAATCAAGATCAAAGCTCTCACCAGGAGCCTGGGAATCAGAATGTGACACAGCTCAGCAGAGACCATGATAAGAGAAAATACAATAAACACTCTTCCTATATATGAGAACTTCAGGGCTGCAATATAGCCATCTTCAGTTCTTGAAAGAAGTTCCAGAAGATACCCTGTGTTACTGATCAGCATTGTGATGCAGTTCAAAAACAGATATGCATGAAGCTTATTTTTGAGTTTTCTAAAAACAATAATCCCCTCAAAAAGCATAGCAAATATGCTAAGTATTATCGCTGCTAAAAGAAATTCCCTCATAGCCATTTCTGTTTATCCTTCATTCCATACACATGCATGCAGTTCATTACCCTCCATTCCATAATACTCTATCACGAAATAAAAAACAGACCCATGTATGCACTGATTTGGGTCTGTTTTACACTTATTTTTCAAATCTGACGTTATACCGCGTCTTCCTTAAGGGCTTCTATGATGTTATCATCCTTAATCTTGCTAATGCTAAGAGCCATACTGATGCCCAGAATTCCAAAGACCGCGATCATTGTGCCCCCATACATGAGCCAGTCAGGATCGAAGGTAAGCAGCTTCATATCGAAGGTCGAGTACATAATGTAGCTGAGCAAAAGAGATATTGAAAGTCCCCAAATAAGCGCCTTTATGCCGTAAAGAAGCGTTTCAAGCCTGATCATCTTCCTAAACCCTGTATTGTCAAGGCCCACAGATTTATACATGGCGAACTCTTTTCGCCTAAGGAGCACTCCCGTTGAGATCGTGTTAACGATATTTGCAATAGCTATAAGCGTAAGAAGAATAGTGAACCCATACATAGCTGTCTTGAGCATCAGCGTGATAGCATCCATAGCCTTTATTGTAGAGTAAAGGTTAGAACCGTAATAATTGTGGTATCCGCCCTCTTCCAAAATTGAATATATCCTTTCAAGGACCTCTTCTGCATGTGAGGTTTCAACTCCCAGATCCAAAACGAGCATATCTTCGGGAAGAACCTCTTTTGCTTTTGCAAAATACATGGAGGCAGGCACATAGACAGCAATATTGGTCTTAGGTGTCATGTCATAGATCTTGTTATTTTCGTCATATTTTACCAGTGCTGCAATCTCTATCGCTGGTGGATTTCCCTGCACCTTATCATAGTGAAGAACCTGTCCCAGGATCTTATCATTGAATACCTCACTGGGCTTATTTTCACGGAAATAGTCATTGAGCAGAACACCTTTTAAGGTATCGCCATAGTATTCGTCCCTTTCAAGCCCATTATCTGTAAGGATCTTATCAAAATCCTCATCATCAGCTATGACCACATCCATGCCATCTAATTTCAGATCGGCAAATCCACGCAAAAGGAACTTTTTATCAGCGATATCTGTGTTTGCCAGCTCGTAATGTGACTCAGGGGACTTTCTGAACAAAAACTGTATCATACCGGCGCTGTAAACATCATCAACGCCTTCTATTTGCTCTATTTCGCTCCTAAGTTTGTCACTTTCCGAAAGCAGGCAGGATGCTACAACCTGATATGGAAAATCAACCTCATACTGATTGGCTCTTGCAATTGAATTACAGAAAAAGTTGATCGTAAGGAACAAGATCACCGAAACCGCGATAGTAGCGGTAATAACCTTTCCCTTTACACCATTTCTTTTTATATTCTTGTAAGCAAGCTCCCCTTCATATCCAAAGATCTTGCGGATTAATGGATTCACACGAAGCCCCTTTGCTTTTACTTTTACCACGTTGCTCTGTCTGAGCGCATCAATAGGCATAACCTTGGCTGCCCTGATGGCTGGAACAAAGGTTGAAATAAGTATTGTAAGAGCTGCAAAAAACACGATCGCTACAATTACAGAAGGCTCGCATACTACAGGTATACTGCCCCTCATCCCCTCTGCGCCTGCAAAAATGTCAGCTTCAAGGATCCTCCTTCCAAGAAATGCCAGGGTGATTGTGGTTCCAATGTAGCCGCACAATAGTCCCAAAGGAATACCGATGATTCCAAGAATGAGTCCTTCAAAATAAATTGAGGATCTCTTTTGCCTTGCTGTGGCTCCAACGCTGGCAAGCATTCCCAGATAGCGCATTCTCTCTGTAAGAGACATACCTATGGAATTGAAGATCAAAATGACAGATGTAGCGATCACGATTGCAAGTGCAACAGCCATCATTACGAAAAATGACCTGTAAGATCCTCCGCTTCCCTCAAAAGCAAAGCAGCTAAGCAGATACTCTGTATTAAGATCGTACTTTTGGATCTCATGATCTTCGATGATGTGCTTGATCTGCTTAAGCGCTGTATGGTCACAGTTTTTAAGCAAAATTACCACCTGGGCCTTTTCAGAGTCAGGAAAATATCCTTCATCCAGGCATCTTATAATATCCCAGCTTCCGGTAGGTTTGTTGCCGTGAAGAATTGCTGTCACAGTGCAGGTCTCAGTGGACAGCGCCTTGAACTGTTCATCTGACCTGTAGTTTCCTCCCAGGTATACTAATTTACCCTGCTCATCGTACATATATCTGTAGCCTTGCTCAAAGGTAAGGGTATCTCCGATCTTAAGATCCTCCAGGCCATTATCAATAAGGAACTGCTCTTCAACTGCTATCTCGGAGGAATTCTTTGGAAGGGCTCCATCATAGTCTGATATTACCCTCATTGACATATATACAGAATCTGCCTGCTCAATATTTCCAATGCTAAAGCGCTCTTCTCTGCCGCTATTAAGTCTTACACCAGTTTTCTGCTCCGTTGTATCGCACAGACCAACGCTTTCAATCCTGTCATCCTCTGACAGTGATACGTACTGCTGATACGTGATCTCACTGAACTGAGCATGTACGTTTCCGTCAGACTGTATTGACAGATAACCAAAAAACTTAAAGAAAGAAAATACACCCAAAATAATGGCGCTTATAAGTGCCGTCGATGCCACAATTCCAAGTATTGTTACCACCGATCTTTTCTTGTTTCCAAGAAGGTGTCTAAGTGTCAGGGTTGATACAATGTTCATGATGCCATCACCCCTTCTTTCCCCGAATCTCTTGTTATCTGGCCATCCTCGATGGTAATAACTCTGTCAGCAGAAAGAGCTATCTTTTCATCATGAGTGATTATGATAACCGTCTGGTTGTTTTCCTTATTGAACTTTCGTAGAAGCGATATGATCTCCTTACTGTTCTCAGAATCCAGGTTACCTGTGGGCTCGTCTGCAAGAAGCAGAGCTGGATGATTCATAAGCGCCCTACCTATTGATACCCTCTGCTGCTGACCTCCAGAGAGCTGATTTGGAAGATGTGATAATCTCTCTTTTAATCCAAGCTTTTCCACAAGGTCATTAAGGAGCTTTTTATCAGGCTTTTTCCCATCCAGTAGGATTGGAAGTGTCATATTCTCTTCCACGTTCAGGATTGGAATAAGGTTGTAAAACTGATAAATAAGTCCGATGTTTCTTCTTCTAAAGATCGCAAGCTTGGTCTCATCAAGTTTTCCGATGTCCGTTCCTGCGATGTTGCAGCTTCCCGATGTAGGGACGTCAACCCCGCCAAGAATATGGAGCAGTGTAGACTTACCGGAACCGGAAGGTCCAACTATTGCCACAAACTCTCCCTGTTCTATATCAAAAGAGACATCTTTAAGAGCATCAACTCTTGTCTCTCCTGTCCCATATACTTTACAAAGGTTTCTGATTTCCAAAATGTTCATTTTTGTTTTGTCTCCCTTCTTAAACATATTTTCATTGTCTAAGAAAAGTTTAGTTTTCCATGCTTACAATCCCGTGACTTTTCCATTACAATTTTGTAATATTGTCGGTCTTTTGAAACTTGTCTCAAATGATCGTCTTATAAAAGCGCACAAAGAACTTTGTCCCCACACCTTCAGTGCTTTTCACAATGATGTCGCCATGCTGACCGGTAATAATGGTCTTTGATAGAGCAAGCCCTATACCCACGCTATCCTTCCCGGCATTTTTACCCTTATAGAACCTTTCAAAAATATGCGGAAGATCTTCCTGCGCTATTCCACAGCCGGTATCTTCAATCACGATTTCCTTGTAGATGTTGGTGTCCGAGGTACTTATAGAAAGCTCATCTCCACTCTCCATATGTTCAATGCAGTTTTTCACAATATTTTGGAGTGCCTCTATAGTCCAGTTCCTGTCACAGCTAAAAGAAATATCAGAAATATGTTTTGTGCATTTTATATTTTTCAGTTCCATCTGGATTTCAAAGGCTCTTATAACTTCCTTAACCAGTTGCTCTGCCTGTATTTCTTCAGGCTTCATGGTTATGGTCCCTGCATCTATCCTGGATAATTTCAGGAGCGTCTGGATCAGCCAGTTCATCCTGTCCAGCTGATTTGACTGTGTCTTAAGAAACTCCATTCGTTTCCCTTCATCATCCTCTGTCTTTAGAAGATCATTCATTACCATCATGGATGTCAGAGGCGTTTTAAGCTGATGACTAATATCTGCTATGGCATTTGCCAGTGCCAGCTTGTCTTTTGATAAAAGATCTTTTTGATAGTTAAGGGTAGATGTCGCCTTATAGATGTTTGTCTTAAGAAGTGACAGTTCGCCCTCTTCCTGATCGAGAATTCCAGGGGCTTCATCTCCGGCAAGAACTCTTACAAGATAAGAATTCAGGGCATCAATATCAGCATATCTTCGCCTTGTAATCATCACAAACCCTGTTGTAATGCCTATTCCCAGGATCAATATCAAAACAGCTGCAGGTATGCCACAAATAGCATATCCACATACAGAAAGAGCAGCTGTAAAAACAGCTGCCGTAATAAACATAAACTTGAATTCCTTATTTCTGAACATTTTGTAATTCCCCAATCATGCTAATACTGTTCTCACAAAATCTGCATATCACTTTTCAAGTATATACCCAAGTCCTCTGACGGTTTTAATGATCTGAGGGTTAGCCGGGTCTTTTTCTATCTTATCCCTAAGTCTTTTAATGTAGACAGTAAGAGTATTATCGTTGACAAAATCACCGCTTACATCCCACATCTCTTCAAGGAGCTGACTTCTTGACATAACAACGCCCCTGTTATTATAAAATGCTAAAAGCAATCTGTACTCCAGGGCAGTCAGCTCAACCATTTCCTCTTTTTCAGTAGACTCATCCAATAAGCCAACTTTAGCTTCGCCAGTATGAATGCGGACGTTTTTTATTTCAAGGATCCCGCTTCTCTCCACTCCGGAATTAGCCAACCCTTTGCCACTTCTTCTAAGAACAGTCTTGATCCTGGCCATAAGCTCATTGACCCTGAAGGGCTTGCACACGTAATCATCTGCACCCATCTCAAGGCCCATGACCACGTTGACTTCTGCATCGCTTGCTGTCAGAAAGATTACCGGAACATCCTCTTTTTCTTTGATGAATTTGCACACATCATAGCCATTTCCATCCGGAAGATTTATATCAAGGATGCATATATCAAATGTATTTATGATAAAGGCGTCTTCTGCATCTGCCTTTGTTTTAACATGAACGACCTCATACTCCTCTTTTTCCAGAGAGTACTTAAGCCCCATTCCAATTGCGTCATCGTCTTCAAGTAAAAACAGCTTCATTTCATGTGCTCCTCCACACATATTACTATACTACCAGCCAAGGTCCGTCAGCCACCTGGACACAAATTGTTCACGCTCTTTTTCACGTGACTCATCAAATTGGCTCAGTTGTTTTTGCAATCATTAAGGATCAGTCTCTGATACATACTTTGCTCCTTGTTCATCTATATATAAAGATTATAAGCAGAGTAGTGCTAATAATCTATATGAAGCAAGTCCCAGACTTGCTACGCAACAGCTTGGTGCATCAATAAAGATATCCAGTTTAGTCGTCCTGAACAAAAAACCAACGAGCTGGAATACTACTGGATTTAATATCACGCACCACAAAGGAGCATGGATAATACCTACAATAATTCCGATTACTGCCAATATAGTATTCATTTTCTTTTCTTCCAAAAGCTTTAGGAAGCTTTCTGTACGAGTGGCTCTGACTGATGTTCACCAGCAAGATTATTAAGCCAGCGCTCTTTCTTTAGCCAAAAATGGAATATAACGGTCCTGACAATATCCAGAAGTTTTACGCAAAGGTACATCTGTACCGGACCGAAATCGGTATATCGTGCAAGCAGGAAAAGCATAGGGAGCATGACCACTATTGTTATTCCGGCATCTGCATATGCCCCCATCTTCGTGTCGCCACCAGATCTTGCAATAGCCTGCTGTGCGTTTACAAGTACCCATACAGGCATAAAGAATGCCATAAGTATTACCATTCTCCTTGAAATTGCAATAGCACTTGGACTTAACTTTCCAAACACAACAGGAATGATAAGTGTTGTCGCAAATCCAACAAAAGTCATGGCAACACCAAATACGATAGCTCCTGATAAAAGCCATGTTTTTTCTTTGCGGGCTTTTTCAAGATTTCCTTCTCCAAGGGTTTTTCCAATTATTACGGTAGTTGCTGAGTAGATTCCACCAAATGCTACAAAAAACAGGTTAGCTATAGCAAAACTGGACGCCATACCTGAAACTACATCTGCTCCGCCCCTTCCGTTATAGATAGCCGTCGTCAAGGTTTCTGAAAGGACCCAGGTCATTTCACAAAGCAACATCATAGCGCCTTTTCTTAAAATTTCCCTGAACAACTTTCCATCTAACATAAAGTCCCTTGTTAAGCGAACTGCAAAAGCAGGTTTGCTCCTGAAATAGATGAATGCAAATATAGCAAACTCCAGTGTTCTGGCTATAACAGTGGCGTAAGCAGCTCCCCTTACACCAAGTGCAGGCATCCCAAAATTACCGTAAATAAGAAGGTAATTGAATACCGTATTTGTAAGAGTTGCTACTACTGTTACAGCAAGTGGCGTTTTGACTTTTCCCATATCCCTTAGTGAACTTGCGATACTCATAGAAATGATCATGGGAATTCCCACAATAGCCATGATCCGTATGTATGGAACTGCCTCATCAAGAATAAGAGGCGCCTGCGTGTTTCCAATAACCATAAGTGACAGGATCTCTCTTGGATATACAAGGCAGACCATAAGGTATGGAATAAGCGCAACAAATCCTGCAAGCAATTTAAACATAAACGCCTGCTGCATTCCGCCACGGTCTTTTGCACCAAAAAACTGCGTAAGGAATATTCCACCGGTCATAGTGATCGTGTTAATTAAGACCATAAACACAAAAAGCACCTGACCGGCTACATTTACACCTGACATTGATATATCACCAAGTCCTGATACCATAAAATTATCAATAAGCGACACCATGCTCTGAATAAGCTGTTGAAGCATTATTGGTACTGCTATCGCCAGTACGTTTTTATAAAATATTCCATCTCCAAAAATCGTATTCTTTTTTTCCATCACTCTAATTCTCCCTAACTCTAGTCTGTTTGCTCACCATCCCACAATCATTACATTATCACCAAATAAAAAACAGACCCTTTAATTCACTCAATTGGGTCTGTTTTACACTGATATTTAAGTCAAAAAATCATTCTTCAATATATTTATATTTCTTCATGATCTGACCGGAGATTATACAGATGGCTGTTCCTGTCACACCAAGAATGAACATCATCATTGCGGCACCTGAACCCTTTCCGCTTCCGAAAAGAAAAGTCCAGAACGGATCATTACTTTTCAATGCCATAAACGGTTCGCAGATCTTGTCTACAAAGAGTCCGCCAAGGAAAAGTCCGATTGGAATAGTAAAGAACTGCAGAGTATTTCTGCAAGCGTATACTCTTCCCTGAAGCTCTATTGGAATGACATTGCGCATTATTACATTCAGGTTGGCTGCCATGAGTGGAACAAACACCCATCCTATTATCTGGCCTATGCACCATAAAACAGAGCTTCTTGCAAAGGCCAGTAAAAAGTTCTCTATCC
>JAFPVA010000122.1 GCA_017413105.1 Butyrivibrio sp.
AAAGTTAGACAAAAAACTTTTGGATATGCATACAAAACATGGAATGAAAGAAAAGCTTATGTATGTCAACATGCTTAAAGAAGGATACACTGTTGACTACATTAAAAAGCACTTCGGCATCAATGACACTCAACTTAAGGTCATGTGGGCCAAGTATCAGAGAGATGGGCTTTCCGCATTGGAAGACAGGTCTACAGCGAAGCAGAACGCTCCAGAAACAAAACTGGCTGCCATTCACGACTTCATGGGAAAAAAGTTAACTTTGACAGAAGTTTGTTTAAAATATGACATTGATAAGAGTTCTATTCAACGCTGGAAGGCAAAATATGTCAAGGAAGGGATAGATGCCTTTATCAAATCAGAAGAGCAATTACTAATGGGAAGGCCCAAGAAAAAGAAACCAGAGGAAATGACGGAACTGGAGCGGCTCAGATATGAGAACGAGTGCCTCAGAACTGAAAATGCTCTGTTAAAAAAAGTGAGGGCCTTAGTCGAGGAAAGGGAAGCCCGTCTGCGCAAGATAGGGCGAAAGCCATTGAAGAACTAAGG
Source organism: Butyrivibrio sp. (assembly GCA_017413105.1). GTDB lineage: Bacteria > Bacillota > Clostridia > Lachnospirales > Lachnospiraceae > Butyrivibrio. Next base: position 550 of record JAFPVA010000122.1, read on the forward strand.
CCGGAATGCAATCTCGAACTCCTTCTAAAGTTCGGGAAGATGGCTCGCTCAACATTCTATTATAACTCAAAGCGGCTTGGACAGCCTGATGGTTATGATGCCATGAGGGAACGTATCCGCAAGATATATCATAAACATCATGGCCGGTACGGGTATCGTCGCATCACAGACCAACTACATTACGATGGTGTAGATATAAACCATAAGACTGTCCAAAAACTCATGGGACAAATGGGCTTAAAAGCTAAACGCAAAAAGCAGCGCTACAACTCCTACAAAGGTGAGCTGGGCAAGATTGCACCGAACGTAATCAACAGAGACTTCCATGCTGATGCTCCTGACCAGAAATGGGCAACAGATGTTACCCAAGTGAAGATCAAGGATAGAAAAGCATATCTGTCTCCTGTCTTGGATATGTTCAATGGAGAGATTATCTCCTATGTTATCTCTGATAGCCCGGACTTAAAGATGGTTATGACAATGCTTGACAAAGCCTTTAAGAAAAGAGACATCCAGGGGAACCTCATCTTTCATTCTGATCAAGGATGGCAATATCAACATACAAGATATCAGAAAGCATTGGAAGAAAGACATATAACACAGAGCATGTCTCGCAAAGGTAATTGTCTTGATAATGCAATGATGGAAAACTTCTTCGGGCTAATGAAAAATGAATTGTTATATTTGCAGGAGTGGGACTCTATCGACCAGTTCAAAAAAGCTCTCCGGGAATACATCAGGTACTACAATAACGATAGAATCAAACTGAGGCTAAAAGGAAAGAGCCCGGTGCAGTACCGGACTCAGTTCCAATCTCAAGCTTCTTAACAAGAATAAACCGTCCAACTTTTGGGGGTCACTTCAGGGAAAGGCTCTCCTCGCCCGCCCGTTGCTTTTGGCCGCGAGGAAAACCCGCGATTCGCTGGCTGCAAAGATCATCCGCTGGTATGACGCACACAGGGAGGCCGTTTCCTTTGCGTCGTTTAGTGCTGCGGGACGGGGCAGGCAGGCTGAGGCGGGAATGGGGCTGAGGCGGGG
>JAFPVA010000011.1 GCA_017413105.1 Butyrivibrio sp.
GGCGGAGCATAACTCCGCCTGGTTAGAATACACATCAACTAATAAATATTTAATCAACTACATAGTTATACTCGAGGCTATAGTCTCTATCGCTTTCTTCATTACTAAGATAGTCATAACCTTTATCGGAAACAATCTTAAAGCCGCATTTCTCATGTGTTTTCAATGATGCTGTATTCTTCTTGCTCACGCAGTCACATACTCTAAAACTTCCTTCTTTTTTCAAATTTTCAAGGACAAGATTGATAAGATGCGCAGCATATCCCTTCTTTCTGCTTTCCGGAGGTGTTTCAAGAGCTTCAATATAGAACAATCTAGGCTCAACCATGTTGGTTCTTAGTGCACTGAGCCATTCTCCATTCTCTTCATATATCCAGTAAACACTATCCTCTCGCTTGAAAAAATCATTCTTTAAAAAATCGCAAAAATTCGTCTCCACAAGCTTAACTGCTTTTTCTTTATCCTTTTCATCTGGATAAAAATACTCGGTATTATCATAATTACTCTCTGAGTATATATCCATCAGTTTTCTTTCATCCAAGTCACTATACTTCATTATTTTTCTAAGCATAACAATACCTCCCAAATGCAAACAGAAATATTGTAATCTTCATGATAGAAAAAATAAAGAACTTCTTACGCAATTAACTGTGAATAGTAACATGAGTTACATTTAAAGTTAGTTGCAATTACAATTATCCGCCCACTCCAGAATGAAAATGCACCCATTAATATGCCTTTTGTATTAAAATATATGTGATGGTTATTTGGTCGTTCAGACATCACAGGCGCATTTGAATATATATATCAATCTAATCAACACGAGAGGTTTAAAAATGGAAAAGAAAAAGATTCAACAGATCTTCAATGGATCTACTCTATTAGAGATTCCCTACTTCCAAAGAAGCTATGTTTGGGACGAAGAAAATTGGAAGCGTTTTTTAGATGATTTTAGAGAAATATGCATCAATCAAAAAGAATACTTCATGGGTACGTATATAATGAAGCAAAAACCCACTCCAAGCGGAAGCCGATATGGTGATCTGCGCTCAGTTATTGATGGCCAACAAAGATTTACCACATTAATCTTGTTTTCTCTGGTTTTGGCATTAAAAAATGATAAGTACGACAAGGATTTTAGAGATATTTTTTTCAACAGGCAAAATGAAATCTTACTATGCCACAATCATACCGATAAGCCTATTTTCGATATTCTCGTTAATAATGAGGAATTAACAGACAGTATTAAAAAGGATTTCGCTAACAACAATGTATTTCAAGCCTATCAGTATTTTCAAGCTAATATAATACCGGACGATTATGACATTGACACTTTATTAAGATGTGTTTATTTTATCCCTATCGACCTGGAAGCCAAGGATGATGAGCAGCAAATATTCGATACAATAAATTCTCTAGGAGTTAGGCTTACTACCGCTGAGCTACTAAAAAATGCCCTATATTCCCACGATGAGCTAGACTTATTCAAAGACACTTGGGAAAAATGCTTCGAAAAAGACCAATCCGAAAAGGACTTTTGGGATACAATCGTTGGAAGTAGAGAAAAGCATAGCAACCTGGATACATTCCTTTATTCATACATCAATATTTATGTTGATAAAGATATACGATACAAATCTCTGTTCAACGTATACAAGGACTATCTTGGGCCCTCTATAAACAACCCGGCAATGAAAACTGGTTTTATTAATGACCTTATTTCCTACGCTATGATTTACCGCCAGTTTATCAAGCCTGACATTAAAAACGAAGTATTAAACGCCAACAAGAATTCAATAGACAGATTGAATATCGTATTCTTCGGATTAGACACAACAACCCTTTTACCATACTGCTTATATGTGTTGAAAAATGCCAAGCCAGAAGAAGCTAATAAAATCTTCGGTTATCTAGAAACATATATAGTACGCAGAATGCTCTGTCATGATTGGACAAAGAATTACAACAAGAAATTCAAAACCCTTCTAACTAACAAAATAATCACTTTCGATGATTTATATAAAAATATAATGGATGGCGCTGAGACTGAAGACAGACTGCCCACAGATCATGATTTAGAGAACCTAATCACATACGACCATACTAATGCCCAGGCAAAAGGTATGTTATATCTATTGGAGACCGGATTAAGAGAGCCTGGAATGGAAGTACATCTGTACTCCCTCTCGATTCTTATGATCTGGAACATATTATGCCGAAAGATTGGAATACATATTGGCCACTCGATGAAGACTCAACCGAAAAGCGAGACGATAGAATTTATCATATAGGGCTCTTAGGAAACAAAACCCTATTAGCAAAAGGTCTCAACAAATCCATCAAAAACAAAGATTTTGACGTAAAGAAATCCGGAACTACAGGCGATAACGGTTATAACAAATATGCTCTTGGATTAAAAACTTTTGATTTTTCTTCATATGACGAATGGAACGAAGCTTCAATTGACACTCGTCTAGGAACATTGCTTGAACAAATCAAAACCGTATGGCCTTACGGAAATGCAAGATAATCTTCAAATATGATTTTAATTCACGGAGAGCTTATAAAGGCTCTCCGTTCTTATGCAACCAGCATCTTGAAAGGAATCTTCAAAAGCTGCTCGATTTATCAAGCCATCCCGGAACCAAAGCACTCAAAGAACTGATACAGTCCATGATGCATGAAATGAATTATTAGATAGCCGAGGGTGCTACTGCATTTCCAAAAGAGGCTGTGGAAATATTCCTCATAAAAGTGGACTTACTACTTGATAACGGATACAAAGAACATATTTACAAATACAAAATTTGGGGTAACAATCCATATATCAAAATAGTGTTACCCCAATCATTATAATCTCAGCATTCTGTTGTAACTCTTATTGCTTTCTCCTATGGAATAAATACTTCTTTTCTATGATAGTCCAAGTATCTCTTATTTCCTTGAGACAGATGATTCAACCGAACTTTTCCATCAATCCCCATCTTTTCGGCATCTTCTTGAGATAATTCAGAAGAAACGATGACTTTCCCACTATCATCAAAGCTTATCAACCCTTTATCAAAAAGCTTGTCATGGTTAGGGCACATTATAAAGCCATTATCAATATCAACTCGCTCTGCCCCATCTGCAACAGCCCATGGTTTAATATGACTTGCTGTAAGGAGTCCTTTGTTCTTTATCCCACAAATGCAGCAGCAGTCGTACTTTTCCAATAGCTTTTTTCTAAAAAGTGTTTGTCCTACTCGCCTTCCTACAATGCTGCTGACATCGTAGCCCTCTTCATCAGCATATTCAGGCGGTACTTCTTCATCAATAATCTCTGTTTCAGCAGCCTCCCACTCATGGATGTATTCAGCAAGTTCACCTTCCACTTTCATAGGGCTACGAATAGAGCCTTTTAATCCAACTTCGCAAAGCTCATAGTACGTAATACCCGGGCTTGAATATATATCCTGAAGTTCAATCTCAACGCACTTCTTCTCCACTCCAGGCTTGTTTCCACCGTATCCGGAATCATCAATGGTTGATTCATTCTTTATATCAGAGACAGCTTCGCACTTGTAAAATATCGCCTTTTCCGTGTGACTTATATAGATGTAGCAAGTATCTCCCTTCTCTATATGGCAATTTGTAAACCAATCAATGACTCTTAATTCTTGAAGAGCACCATCAATATCATAATATTCCGGGTTACAAGGCAATATCCACTCCATAAAAAGCTCCTTTCTTGATTATCACATTTAAAAGCCTATCCATTACTAATTTTAGCCTTTATTGTCCATAAAAGCTCGCTATAAACCGTTTTTTTATAATTGTTTTATAATCTCATCAATCCGGTCAGCATAATATTTTTTCAGATTCAAAATCACATCCCATAAATTATGATTAAATCTTAATGTCAGCACTCCTTCATGATATTCTGCATCAGTAACTATCTGCGTCACTATCTTCTTGTCCTCTTTTCCTGGCTGATACGTTGACCATTCATAGATTGCAGTTTCGTCAGCTGACCATTTAGAAATTGCCTTCAGTTTCGCGCAAATCTCTTCATAAGACATGTCATCCATAACTTGGCCTATGGACTTTGCATTAACCTTTGAGCTAAGCTGTTCCTGATTCTCATCAATGTTACATACTCCCATAACAAAAACCAGATATACAAAAGGATTTGGTTCATTAAACACTGTGCCTATGGTAATATCATTATCTCGTTCTACAACTGCAAACATTCTCTTATCCCCCTTAAAAGTTATAGCAATTTCTGAAATGCCCATCCCTGAACTTAACAGTAATTGTTCCAATCTCATTTATTTCTTTTATATTCTTAGCGATTATTATCTCTGCCTTATCCTTATCTTCAGGATGCGGATCATAATATGCGTCTCTGTACAAAAACATAATCACATCCGCAAGGCTCTCGGCATCATCCACACCTCTAATATCCTTCAGCGTAGGTCTATGATCTTCACGCGCATCTACGTTTCTATCAAGCTGTGAAAGAACCATTATAGGGCACTGCAGCTCTTCAGCAAGCCCTTTTAGCTTCTTCAACAAGTCTGTTACTCCTTCATCAGAATAGGCATCCATTAGCTGTAGATAATCAATAATTATCAGTCCCGGGGTAACGTTATCAGTAAATTCATTTTTACATCTGTCTCTAATGTATTCGAATCCAGCGTATGGCTGATCATCAATAACCAGTGGAGCAGCATCAAGTCTTTCTGCTGCTTTAATAACATCCAGTTCCTCCTGCATTAGTAAAGACTCGCCATTTTCTATGTTCACTCCGCTTTCAAGAACTAGTATTCTTTCCATCAAACGCTGTGCCGAACCTTCCAAGGAGAAATATACTACCGGCTGACCATGCTCAACTGCTATCTGCTTCACCAATCCTATGGCGAAAGCTGTTTTACCCATAGATGGCCGTCCCCCTACAATGATTAATTGCCCCTTTCTAAAGCCTCGTCTGAGTATGACGTCCAATCCTGCAAAGTGTGTCTCTGTCACTCTTTTATATTGCTTGCCGGTAATTGCCTCAAATGCGGCATCAATGCTTCTTTTCTTAGTTTCATATATGTTCATTAATCAATCCTCCTACAGTTTCGCTGCTATTGTTTTCATATCTTGTTTCCACTCTTCAACCTTCTTGCCGCCGGTAAACCAGTGTGTGTCATATTTGGGATGCATGATCTTTCTCCATTCTTCCTTACATGCTTCATACATCTGTACCGAACACTTGTCATGAATAATCACAAAAGCTTCCCTGACCCAGACAATTGCAGCTTCTTTGATTAGAAATGGTATCCTCAAGATAGCCTCCTCCTTATCAAGCTTTATTGTTTCTACTTCCATAAGCGCTGATCTGGGATAGCTTTTTTCAGTTGTATAAACCATATCCTCATCAATATCCACTATCTTGTAACATGCCAGATCCTCTGCGCACTCATGCTCAGTACATCTCACCGTAAGCACGTATAGTATCTTGTATTCCATAACAAAAAGCCTTTCTCCGCTACAGCGGTTTGTATGAAACTACTGTAGAAGAAAAAGGCTTTCTTTTGGTCTCTTCTGAGGAGACAATTATTTTTTGTTAAGTTCTTCGAACGTTATGATGAATTCCTACCCATCAGTCCTACCGCTGAGCACATGCTTGGTCTGTCTGTACAAAGCTTCGTTTATCTCATCAATATTGTAATTCCCATTCTCTATAAAAAATCTCACAATACGATCAAACTTATATCTTGGCGACATGGCAAACCCAGCAAGTCTAAGCAGATCGTCAACTTCTGCAATTGGAAGCTCAAGAGCGATAGAAAGAGCCATGGCCGTTTCCTTACTGATTCTCTTATCCGGGTTCATGCGGAGTTTTGAAATCAGCCTTCTATCTACTCTGGCCTTCTTGTAAACAGCTGCGTCCGTCAGACCTTTCTCATCAACAAGTCTGAAGAATCTCTCTCCAAAGCTTTCTGATCTATTCTTCCGTTCTTCCCGTAACTTCTGATTCTTTGCAAACCACACATAACCCAGGCATTCATAAGCTGGTTCAAATTGCATATCAGCAGCCTGCTCATACAAGTCGATGGCCTTTTCATAATCTTTTTTCACATAGTAATAGCTGCCAAGTCCAAGAATATAATCAGGATCATTCTTCTGTTTGATGATATATTCCATTGCTTCAACATACATGAAGCTGAGCTCAGAATTATCTGCATTGGCAGGAAAGTCCTGATAAAACTCATAGATAATATCATTAGCTTTTTCTAAAGTCATGCTCTGCCTCCTTTCCGGCATTCAGTATTTCTTTGCCCAGTCGATTGTTGGCAGTTCCTGATCCAGTATCCTGCGGATCTCAGTCTGTCTCTCGGTCACATGTTTCAAAGCCTCATCACTGTACAGATCTCCAAGGCGTATCATTTCATAGAAGCCTCTTTCTGCTCTCTGATAACATTCATAGGCTCTGTCATAGTCAATTGCAGTACCTATTCCCTCAAAATACATATCCCCGAGCCTGAGATACACCTTCCCTGTGCATGGGATGAAATACCCCTGATCATTGTCTAACAGTCTCTCAGCTTTGATATATGCTATCCTGGCCATATTCTCATCTTTATCAACATAGTATCCGTATCTGAACATATCGCCAATTTTGTACATACCCTCTGGCATTCCGGCTATTGCTGCCTGGCTGAAATAGTAATATGCCTTTTCGTAATCAATATCCGTGCCATTTCCATAAAGATAAGCATAGCCAAGATTGGAAAATGCAGCGATTTCTCCACACTTTGCAGCTTTCTTATAATACTCCAGTGATTTCTTCTGATCCTGGTGTCCTGAACGCTCACTATAATGGAATGCTCCAAGATTGTTATATGCCAGCCCCTGCTGATATTCATCTCCTGTCTCAATTGCTTTATTGTATAGCTCAACGATAATATTCGTAACAGCCTCTGGCATCTGCTTTGTCATATCCTTAGTGTCAAGCATGATAGCCAAATCTAGGTAAGTGAGGACCTCATAAAGCTCCTGATCAAGTATGTCTTTTACAAGCGCATATAATCTTGGATTATCCTTTTCATCAAATGTTCTTATGGACTTTTTTAAGTCATTTATTATCTTTTTATCCATATAATCTGTACCTCCGTTTCAGAAAATCAATATCTTTGTTTTCCTCATCGTACAGCTTTTCTTATATAAGTCGGTCTCTTCTGAGGAGACATTTATTTATCAGCTCCAACAAGGACTTTCTCGGTGTATTTGAAAAGAGCCTCATTAAGTTCCATTAGGTTGTAATTACCGTTTTCAATAAAATATCTGACTATTTTATCAAATCTGATTCTTGGCGAAAGAGCATATCCAGCCAATTTAATAAATTCCTCTGTCTGGTCAATATCAAGTTCTAGCCCAACCGCCAATGCCAAAGCTGTCTTTTTATCTACGTTCTTATCCGGATTTATCCTGAGCTTCGAAATAAGCTTTCTGTTCACATTTGCTTTATGATAAACTTCTGCATCTGTAAGCCCCTTTTCATCAACGTATCTGAAGAATCTCTCTCCAAAGCTCTCTGATTCCTCAGATATAACTTCATCTATTGGGATTGATTCTCCAGTAGTTTCGCAAAGTCCTAGAAGTTCGTCCAAACGGGTAATTAGCTCTTCTGGCAATACAAACTCTTCCAGCTCAGACACAGCAAGATAAACCATCATGTCTTTGCCCGAAGAGAACTCCCTTATTGATGAGATAGCTAGATCAATAGCCTTGTTCTCAGGAAAGCGATAATTATTCAGCAACAGTATTGGCATGGCTACCTTTTTGCAGCCCAATTCATCAGCTAGCGTCAGGGAGTTTTTATAGCAAGCCCTAACCGTAGCTATCAGTTCCTTTTCTGAAATATCTGAGCCAGGAATTGCAGTATGGATTATATGCTTTGCCCTTAGCTCAAAAGCGTCAGTAGCACGTGCTTCTCCATAGGGGATTTCCCCAATCGCAATTCGCTCCCGAAGCATATCTTCAAAGCCAGCCTCATAATACAAATCCATTTCTGGTCCAGGAGTGCATACTGGTTTTGTATTTGCTGCATTGATGATTGCATCAGCATTTATTGACAATATGTTTTTGTGAACCAGTTTGTATGACATATACAATACCCTCGTTGTGTATAATAATTGTTAGTCCCACAGAAACCTGCCAGTCAATTCAAGCTGAGTCCTGCATTTAGGACACATCAGTTTTTCATCAGCCCCAACAACATGCATATTACCCCCACATTCCTCGCAAGTATGCTTGTACTTGGCATATTCATCATAAAATTCCTCTAATTCGTATTCAGAAACATAATTCTCATTTTCAAACGGTGCAGCAATACTCCATCTTCCATGTTCATTTTGTTTTGGCATGCCTGATTTCGGAGTATACATAGTAAGGTCTTTCCCTGTAGCCAGATGGCCACATTCATCACAGCAAAGCATCACCTCTTCAGCATTTATCGCGCCATCCTCATGCATCTCAAAAAATGACTTAATCTCTTGTCCTAATTCGCCAGCTCTTGCCCTTTGTACTGTTTCTTTATATATTGCCGGAAACATGAATCCCACTCCTGTAGAGCAGCCAAATGTAAACTTACAATTAGGGCATCCATATTTATATCCACTTCCCATCTTATTCCTCCAGACTTTATTTCATTCCATAATTCCCGCGCTTAACACAGAAATGACCTCTGAACTTATTATAACCCATAAGGCATTTCCTAACCCAATACAGTAGTCTCTTCAAAAGTTTTTCCCTTAAGTCTACCAGCCCATGTCGTCCATATCATCTTCAAAATCAAGCCAGGCATCCAAACGATCATCTTCTCTGTCACGTCTGAATTCCTTTTGCCTGCGGTCAAAGTCCTTGCGTTCTTTCTTGCTCATGCCTCCTACAAGACTCTTGTATTCTTTATCTGTAAGCCTTACGTCCTTGTCTTTCTTTCCAAAGAACATATCTTTTACCATCCTTTCCTTGAAACACAGGCAGGGAATGATATATGATCATCCCCCGCCCCAACATATTTTTATTCGTCATTAGTAACCACTTGTTAGATAATATTCGCTGCCTTCTTCAGCGTGATATCATTTACCACTCTGTCCGAAAATGAAGCATAATCTTTCGACCATGTAAGATCTATTTCTATCAGCGACCTTATTGTAGGCTCCAATCTGAAACCGACAGGCTCATCTGCATCATTAGCGATAACAATATAGTCGCCGCCCTCATTATCAGAAATCTCTTTTGCCTTATCCATAGCGGTGCCTTTTTCGTAATATCCGCCCAAGTATCTGATCTTAGAAAGGTCATTCTTATAGAAAATATAAGCGTAGAATATATCCATATCTTCAAACGATTTGAGAAGATCTTTGAAATCAGTATTGAGCCTGGATGCTCTTGAGTTCACATTGGAACCGGTCTTTACTTTGCCGGACACACCCTGAACATTTCTATTGCTGCGGTTTTCTTTGCGTGCATGGTTAATGTATTTCTTCTTGCCCCAGTATGGATGATCTTCATACTTTTCAAGATACCTGCACCCCTTCTTAAGACACTCATGCTGCTTCATCATATCTTTTGACAAGCCGCCTCTGTGCTTATAGCAATGACAGTATGCTACGCAGTTCTCTTCACAGGGCTGTCCTTTCATATGTCCTGATGGTTTTGTTGTGGGTGTAAGAATATTCCAGTTTGTTCCCATATCATGTTCCTTTCTCACAGCGGTGATAATATCAGTGTTGCTATGCTTATCAATATCCCCAACAAAACTCTTATCTTCATACTCATGGCTGCCTCCTATGCCAGATCCCCATCACGCCTGCACACTTCATAGAACTCGCATGTCACACAGAAATGTCTGCAGAACTTGTTATTTCTATGAATACATTTCTTTATCCAGAAAATCAGTCTTCCCATAATCAGTTCCTCACTTATTCATCTTCATAAGTTCGCCCAGTACAGCAAATGGGAATATCAATATACAAAGGATTATCAACATATTCATCGCCTCCTTCATCAAAGGTGGGTTGTTTACCTTACACCCTATTAATGACATAAGACGAGTCCCATAAAAATGACAGCTCACCGAGTCAGCATCCATGCGGTTTTGCACTCCATTAATGCAAAAAGCAGGGCAACAATCTCTGCATGTCACAGAAATTATTGCCCCGATCTTTTTATTTCCAATATTCAGTTATGGCTCTTTTACCAGCCTCTCTTCTGAATATGTCTCTTCCTGTAGCATTCCTGGCACATGGTGTACTGATATGACCACTTCAACTTCTTGCCGCAGTACATGCAGGACTTCATGGCAAGCTTCTGCATGTCCAGGATAATGAATATCTTTTCCGAGATCTGCCGCTTTATTTCCAGTATCTTTGTCAGGTCTTCCAAATCTCCAAACATTCTTGTAAAGGAATATAAAAAGTCATATACTGCGCTGCTGGTCTCAAGGATTGAAAGTGCCTGCTTATAACCGGGATTTACAAATGCAGAGTTGTGCTGCTCCATAGTTTCATGGAGTGGCACCGGTCTTCCCTGCGCAAGTGCCCTATAGAAATCAAGGTAAATATCAAACGTAACCTTATTGTCCGGATTAGCAGGTATTCTGATGAACTTTCTGATGAGTTCCCTGTCATCTTCTACAGACTCAAGAGCACGGGCAACCTTGATCTTTTCCTCAATATCACCCTTATCATAGTATTCCGCTGCAGGGATCTGATTCCACATTTCAAGAATCGTGGAGACCTTTCCATTCTTCTCAAGAAATTCCTCTGGGATATTTATCATGGCTTTACTTATGGAGATCATCTTGTGGTTAAGAAGCCTCTCGATCATCTCATAGTCGTAGTAAGAAGCCACATATCCGGTATCATAGATTCCGAAACGCCCGGCTCTGCCTGCTATCTGCTTAACCTCTGACGAAGTAAGCGGCCTTTCATTTATGCCGTCATATTTGATTGTCTGTAAAAAGACAACTCTCCTTATCGGAAGGTTCATTCCCATGCCTATAGCATCTGTAGCTACTACTACATCCGTGACACCATCAGCAAACTTGCCGGCTTCCCTGTGACGGACATCATATGGGAGTGATCCGTATATTATGCTGCACTTTTTTCCTGCCTGCTGGAGCTCTGCCGCAACACTGTGGACATCTTTTCTAGAAAAGACAATGAGTGCATCACCCTTCTGCACATCCTCAGGGAATCTAAAGCCTATGGAATCGGAGTCCATCTCAAGAGGAGTCTTCCTCTCATGATACATTACTTCCATGGTATCACCGCAGGATGTGATCATCCTTGTAAGGATTCTTTCTGCATCCGGGGAAGCACACACATGGATCACCTTTGCCCTGATTCCGAGAATAGCCGCCGTCCATGAACCGCCCCTCTGCCTGTCAGCCACCATCTGTGCTTCGTCAATGACAGCCATCTCCCATTCATCGGAAAGATTTAGCATCTCAATTGTGGATGACTGGTGGAAGGAACCTGGCATAAGTATCTGCTCCTCACCTGTTATCATGGAGCATGGACATCCTGCCCTGTTCATCTTTTCATACTGTTCATAAGCAAGAAGTCGTAACGGCGCAAGGTAAATTCCATTCTCTGCAGCCATGAGTTCTTCCATGGCTTGATAAGTCTTTCCGGAATTGGTCGGACCCAGGTGTAATATAAAATGGCGCTCCATTTTTCTTGCAAGTGGAAAAAGCTTCGTATAATCATCAGGTGTTGATGTCTGTATGCTTTCAAACAAAAGCTTCCTTGCAGCCATTGTCTTTTTTAACCTGGCTGTTGCGTTTGTATATCTTGGATTATGCGAGAGCTGTTCAAAAACAACCAACTCTGTAAGACGCTCTTTTATCCCATCAGCAAGAGTTCTGAGTCTTTTGGTCTCCCTAAGATGGTTCATCACGATCTTGCCGGCAGCCTTCTCATTGCTGTTTATGGCAAACTCCACCAAAGGCATGTTGTCACAGTTAAGAAGTATACTGTAAATAACATGCGGAAGTTCCGGAAGCTGTTCTCTTAACATAACTCCGTTGAGTTTCTTCGGAAGGTTCTCGCAGAACTTTTCTATGTTTCCTTTGTGGATCTCCTGCTTCTGAGTTTTACCAAATGCCCCCTGTGCCACCGTGTATACCTTATCACCGGCGAGACTATCAAGGAGTGCATCATAGATTGTATTCTCGATATCCCTGTAATGCTTTTTCCAGAATTCCTCAAACTCATTCTCCGGAAACAGTTCCTCAGCTCTCTCTTTATATTTTTTCTCTTTTACCTTACGCGCAACGCAAGGGTTGTATCTGCCTTTTTTCTTCATAAAAATATTATAATGCAAAAAAATGCCGAAGAGCATCTCTACTCTCCGGCATCAACGATTTCATATTATTTCTTGTTTACAGCATCCTTAAGAGCCTTACCAGCTTTGAACTTAGGAACTGTAGCTGCAGGAATCTTAAGAGCTGCACCTGTCTGAGGATTCTTTCCTGTTCTTGCTGCTCTCTTTGATGTCTCGAATGTTCCGAAGCCTACGAGCTGAACCTTGCCCTTCTTCTTAAGCTCCTTTGATACAACATCTGTGAAAGCCTTAACTGCTTTTTCTGAAGCTGCCTTTGTAAGGCCAGTCTCCTTTGCAATAGCTTCAACTAACTCTGTCTTGTTCATTCTCTGAACCTTCCTCATAAAATAATTTGTAATCACTTTATTGTTTTAACGAGCTATTTGGTTACTATTCAAGCTTAAAACAGTTAATGTACCTGGTCAAATAAAATTTGGTTATTGCTGGCAATAGCTACCGCTTAATCTACTCAGACCAATATCGGGCATGGTTCATCAGTCTTACGTAGCCTTTATTATTTCATCGATCAATTATCTTCCCACAATATAAGCAGTGTATCTTCTTATATCCTCTCGGGTTTATACGAAATTTCTCATTGCATGAGGGACACAAAAAAGCAACAGCATTCTCGTCATTTGGTCCGAAGCTGAAATCTTCCTCATCATCTTCATCATCGCCTAGTATCACGCCATCTGCGTCAGGCCACCAGGATCCTTCTGATTCCTCTTTAAAATCTTCATCGATGCCCGCATCTATATGTTTGCCTGCATCAACATCAGCATCCTCGTCTTCATCATCAAAACTCCAGGGAGCAGATGGATCATCTGGAAGAAATCCAGGGCTGGACTTTCCGCAATACGGACAGTAATGAGTTGTTTCTGTTCCCTCTCTGCCAAGAAACTTTGTTCTCCGAGTCTGAAAATTCTCATTATAGTACTCAGCTCTGACAGTCTTTCCACAGTCGCAGCAGCTGGACAAAAGCACCGTGGCATTTTTCATCTCTTCCGATGTGATTATTACTGGATTTTCTTTCATCTACGAAATCTCCTTCAGATTAATTCCCTACAGATGATAATAACAGAAAAGTCAACAAAATGTATCTTTTTTATGCTGCCAGCTCCAGATCATTTTCCACTTCATTCCCCCAGGTATCCCACCCAGGAGTCTTCTTACGGGCAAACAGTTCCACTCTTGAAACATCACCCGTGAGCTGAACGATCCGGTCACGAGTCTCTGCAGGCTTCTTACTATGTTCCTCGATGTGACTGATGATAACCTGATGGACTGCAGAGTCGATTCGCTTCGGGCGACCTCTGGTTGCAAGCAGGCACACCTCAGCGTTGGATCTCGTCCAATAGCCCATGCCCCAGAATAGTGAATCCGATTTTTTATTTTGCTTCACCCAAACGAAGGCCACGGTCTTATATTCAAATCCCCAGGCGTCGATGACATCAAAAGCCTCTTTCAGATTCGGAAAAGTCGCCCACATGAAAAGAATCGAATCGTCCGCAGCAATTTCTTTTACCGGAAGGCTGAAGATGTCCTCCAGCTTCATCGTCGGATAATGATTCTCAGCACTCCTGCCTTTTCCTTTTTCTGTTCTGACTCGGAACCGCCAAGGTGGATCCGCATAGATGACTTCATATTTTTTCTTCGGTGCCGGAGTCTTTTCTTTTTCTCCGGCATCATGATTGTTGTTTCCCTTTATAAATTCCCTGATCAATTTTATTTGTTCCTCCCGCAAAAGCCCCGCGCGTCATCCCCATCCCCAAAGGGGTAGAGTAAAGTGGCAAGTGGGGTTTCGGTATATACCTTCCCGAAACTCACTTGTTGGGGCACATCCCCAATCCCCTCACCTCAGATTAAAATCTGACTACGCTCCTTCCGGAGCTGAATGATTAACGTGCGCGTTCTCGATTTTTATTCTGTTCCTGTTCTTTTCCAATACCAAGTATCTGATCGATGTCATATTTTGCAGTCTGGTATGTCTGCATATCTTTTCTAACTTCCTTATACTCGGCATAGGCAGCTCTCTTTTTTGAAAGCACTTCATCGTACTCGGCGCTAAGTTCTTTGTATGATGGGAACTTGCCCTTGTGTTTATCAAAAGCATCCTTTGCTGCTTTATGAGTCATGATGGCTTCTTTATGCTCTTCAAAAAACTTTTTGCTGTAACCGGACTGCCTATACTGCTGATAGATTTCTTTTGTACTGGAATAATCCTTTATGATTTTCTTTTGTTCAGAGATTTTCTTCAGACGACTCTCATACCCTTTGATTTCATCAGAGAGCTTTGAAAATCTGTCTGAGGTATCTCCAGCCATTTTCTCCAGGTCAGCATAAGTTCTGAGTCCCTTTTCCTGAAAAAAGAGAATCGCCTTCATAACATTTTTCACATTGAACTTCTTCGCCCACATTTCATAGCCCGGGCCTTTTCCCTGGGCGATGATGTCCTGAATGTTTATCAGAAGGTCAAACTTATCATCCCTGTAAAATGGTTTCTCCATTTTCTCCAAAGTCTTTTCCTTCGAAGCAGCCCCTTTCGCAACTCCGTCCAGCTTTTTGAGCAGGTCTTTTTCCGTGTAACCATCTCCCAGAGAACGGAACCGGATAAATCTCTGCTGGCCATTTCCTCTGACAGAAGTATGCTTACCACGTTTGATTTCGTAGCCCTGCTTCGTAAGCTCCGACAAAAGGTCTTCAAAAGAGCCCGGCTTTTTAGAAAGAGCCACATCAATTGACTCTCGTAGTCTATCCCTGAAAGTAGGACCTCTCTCTTCATGAATATAAGTTGTCTTACTGTGATAAGGCTGCGGAGCAATTACAGATAATCCATTCTCCATGCAGATAAGATTGGAAAGTCTTCCAAGTGCCATGCCCGACAAAAGAAAATCCTTAAACTTCCTGTCGCCACTAAGGGCTGTGGAGTTAAAGATCACATGATTGTGAACGTGCGCCTTGTCAGTATGAGTCGATACAACAAAGGCATGATTGCCTTTTGTAAATCTCATGGCTGTCTCATATCCGATTCTGTTTGCTTCCTCAGGTGTGATCTCTCCAGGCTTGAAGGACTGTCTTATCTGATATGCAATTACATCTCCCTTCGGATGCTTACCCGTCTTCTGCTCATATTCTCTTTTGGATAAAATAAATTCTTCCACAACAGTCTTCGGATCACAGGCATATGATGAAATGTATTTCCCCTGTTCTGTCTTATCAGGATTCATTTCATAATCCGTTCTGTCCTTCAGGCACTTCGCCAGTGTCCTTCCCTTGTTCATATGTAGTGCTATAAGTCTTGTTGCTGCCATAATTTTCTCCACAAAAATAAGTGCAGCTCCGAAGAGTTGCACTTATCGAATAAGTTCAATTATTAACTGTGATACATTTTTATTGCGATACTAAAGCACCAGTAGTCATGGTACTTGGATTTCTATAACAAGAGAGTTTTCATCATCATATTTTTTATAAGTCTTTGAGACAATATGAGACCGTGTCCAATCAGGAGCACCATCTAAAGTACCACTATAGACACACGCCCAAACATCATCATGACTTTCATAATAGATAATATGAACTTGCATACTTGCCGCATCCGCAGAATGTTTACAGATAAAATCTTCTAGGTTTTCCATTTAAATATTCCTGTCACACATTTTTAGCAATAATAGATTGTAAGATATATTGCGATATAACTCACTAACTGATTTTGCCATTCCATGATAAAAAAAATCAAGAAATTAACATTTCGAGCGTCGCTAAATCCATCAATAAAATAGTGCACCGGCTCAAAATCACAGTGCACTACATCAGTGTTTTATTATGGATTGTGTCTCTTATGCGCTCATCATAATTGCTGGTACATAAAGATGCAGCTCTTATCGCATCTTGGCTTAAATCTGCGATGAAGCGCTTCCTCGGACTTTGCATCAAGTCTTGCAAAGCCATACTCCTTATAGCGTCCTATCAGCTCCGGCACAGGCAATGCAAATATATAGATTATCCTAATTCCTATGCTTGCTGCAGTTCTCTCTTTTATAGGAACCATAAAATCAGTAAAAATGACCTTGCCGATTCCTTTCAGTTTTTCATGCTTCTGAGTATAGCGATAATCAATTGCAAAATTTGCTATCTCAACTCCTGGCAAGGTCTCGAACCTAACATTATCATCCTGAATTTCTTCATTCAGCGATATAAGCCCTGCCTTTAGTGAAAAGTATGCCACAAACTCACCGGAACGCTTATCGCGAATTACATATGTACGCATATTCCCAGCTTCTTCGTCAGGAAAGGCATAATACCGAAGATAATTTATAAACCCCTGACCTGTCACATGCTTTGTAGTAAAATTCATGATATCCTGCTCATCATTTGCCGATTCGCCAAGGTGATGACAGGAAAAGAGCTCATTTTCTGGTAACACTGCGCTGTCAAGCATCCTCATTATCCCTTTCCTTAATCATCTTCTTGAGCAGTGCATCACTTTCCTCTTTCATCTTTTTCCGGTTTGGCGCAGGAGTGCTGAGAATCTGGTCAAAAATCTCCTGCCCTAAATCAGGGGGAAGATTAGTCATATTAGGCTTTGCATACCTTTCAATAGTAGTAGCTGCCATGTAAACCCTCCTTTCAGCGTATACTATCTCTATCTATACGATACTTCCAAGAACTTTTTCTTCAATGTCAACAATACACCAGTTTAATGGCCGCTTTTGTCATTTTTTTACATAAAGGACTATTTTATCTGTGTAAGTAATCAAGAAAAAAATCGACTAAAGGCTCCAAAATTTACAAGCCCTTAGTTCTCCTGGAACATAATCAAAAAGAGTAACAACGCAAATGGCACTTCCAAAAAGCAGAAGTGCCATTCATAACGTGATTATTCAGCTCCATTCCTCATATAGTTAAACACATTTATAGATTCCAAAGGATGCCCCTCAAAATCGAAAAATGCCTGATTGTCCCATGAACATCCACCATAATATACAGCAGCGTCCTCAGGATCATAGTCAGAAGCATAGCTACTTGCCCAGCCACTTCCGTACTGTTCCCATATTGCTGAATTGTCGGCACTGGCAGATCCTACAGGAATCCATGCACCTTCCCAATAGAATACTCCTATTCCACCGACATTGTTTACATACTGGCAGATATCATGGAGAATAGTTGCCTGTCCTTCAGGCGATGCCGGATATCCATCAACAAGATCTTTTTCTGTTAGACTGTTCCCGGAACCATCACCATCCTCAGTAGTATAGCAATACGAGGTTTCAGCAAGGAAAGCCTTTTTGCCATATCTTTCCTGGATTAATTCAAGCACACGACTCATGTTATCCATACCACCATCCCAGAAAGGATAATAGCTCATTCCTATCATGTCAAAATCAAGTTCGGCATTTACAAGCTTCTCTACAAGGTTAAGGACATCACCTTTGGCTGTGATTCTAGTGTAGTGCACAACGATATCAATATCTTTTCCATAATCATCGGACACTTCTCGAATAGCCTTGCTTCCTGATTTAAGAAGTTCTATTACGTTCTCAAGCTTGGTTTCTCCTGACATTCCATAGTTGATTTCATTTCCAATCTGAATCATACCAACATCAACGCCTGCATCTAAGAGTTGTGTAAGACTATCTTTTGTGAAATCATAAAGAGCCAATGATTTATCTTCTACACTCATGCCTTCCCAGGCCTTTGGAGCGTGCTGTCTCTTGGGATCAGCCCAAAAGTCGGAGTAATGGAAGTCAATCATAACTCTCATTCCGTATTCAGTAGCTCTTTTACCAAGTTCTATTGCTGTAGGAAGATCATTGTTTCCACCACCATAGCCATTACCATTCTCATCATATGGATCATTCCAAACACGAAGACGTATATAGTTAATCCCAGACTCAGCAAATGTCTTAAGCGGATCCTGCTCATTACCGTCAAAATCATAGTATTTTACGCCACTCTTCTCTTCTACAAGAAGCGAAGAAGCATCCATTCCGAATATAAAATCTTCCGAGAGTCCATCAATTGCGGTTTTCCATGTTTCAACAGTTTCCGGGGATTCTAGAGCATTTTCTTCAACAGAAACAATGGTTTCTGTTTCTGACGGTTCAGAATACGTAACCGTTTCAATCTCCCCCTTTTTTCCACATCCATTCAATGCAATCATCGCTATCAATCCCATAAGTATAGCAACACGTTTCCCATACATCATTATATTGCCTCCCATACTCAGTTCCCAGCAGATGTTCTGCTTGTGTTGCCGCTAATATCATTAAACAGATAAAGTGCTGTAGTTGCCTTGCCGTTTGAATCAAACAATGTCATATTATCCCATGAACTTCCCTGGTCGGTAGTGGCATACTCATTTAAAGTAGCACTGAATAATCTCTCATAATTCTCTGAAGAAGACGACGCCCAACCTGTTCCATAAGTTCCCCAACTTGAGCTATCAGTTCCTATCCATGCAGGCTCCCAGTAGAATACGCCAAGTCCGTACCCCGGACATGATGCATTGATTTGAGCAATACCATTTATAACATCGTAAATAGACTGTGTCTGCCCCTGCACACTAACATCATAATTGTAATAATTCATCGCACCAGCCCCATAAATACTATTCATGGAGCCATCCGCATCATTAAATGTATAAGGATATGCAGTTTCTGCAACCATAACTTTTTTATTATAGGTAGTAGCAATATTTTCCAACACTCTAGTCATGTCGTATACTGTACCATCCCACATAGGGTAAAAAGAAGCCGCAAAAACATCATAGTCAACTCCCCTGAGTGACAATTGCTCTGCATACCATTCTCCATCAGAAACCAGCCTGGTAAAATGAAGAACCTTAAGAATATTCTTGTTGTATTGGCGATTTATGTCATCAATTGCGTAGCACCCCTGCTGCATTAAATCTGCCACGCCAGAGCTTAAATCCCATATATTATCAGTAAATCCACCAACACCACACAGAGAGCCATTTGTTTCATTACCTATTTGAACCATTCCTACGTTTACTCCATAGTTAATAAGCTCTCCCAATGCGTAGTATGTGTAATTGTAGATGGCATCCTTTTTATAATCCAAGCTATAATTAGCCCATTCTTTTGGCGCGTAATGCTTAGCAGGATCAGTCCAAAAATCAGAATAATGGAAGTCAACAAATACTTTCATTCCAGCCTGTGTAGCTCTTCTGCCCAGCACCTTAGCTGTATACAAAGTACAATTTCCACCACCATATCCCTTATATGGGTATTGAGAATCATAAGGATTGTTCCAAATGCGGAGCCTGACATAATTCACTCCTGCTCCACTTAATATGTCAAATATATCCCCATTAGTTCCGTCCAGATATTTAAACTGAACTCCACTCTCTTCTAGAGCCAGCACTGATGAAATATCAACACCTTTAAAAAAGTCCCCAGACAATCCGTTTATCTGGCCCACTCCTGATATTGATGAAGCCTCTACCTTCTTTGTACATGTAAGAACAATACATATCATCATTATTACACTTACTGCTTTTCTGATTCGTTTCATTGCACTTTTCCCTTCTATAACACCCAATTAAAGTTTTTATGACGACAAATTGTATTTTACCAATAACAGATAGAAAAATACATAAACAAAGGTGTATAATATATGCACATTCTTACCTTTTTGGAGGCGTAATGTACTTAAATTACGGAAATTATCAAGAAGATATACCGTCCGGATACATAAACAAAAGTGTTCCTTTATGGATTAACAGCTGTGGAATGTATAAGCTCATAAACAAAAAAGAATTGCCTACTTTCCGTCCCAACGGACGCTTAGATTACCAAATCATTTATATACACACTGGACAAGGTTATTTTGTTTTTGGAGGAATGCAGAAAAAAGCGGTATCTGCCGGCAACATAGTTTTATATCATCCCAGAGAAACCCAGAACTATGTTTTCTATGGGGAAGGCACACCTACGGTTTATTGGATTCATTTTACTGGCGCAAATATAGATTCTCTGTTGAAAAAATATGGATTGGACGCAGATAAAAAAATACTCACTGTCGGGTGCAGTGCCGAATATGTGCAGCTTTTTAATAAAATAATACTCGAGCTTCAACTAAAAAGAGACCATTATGCAACAAGCGCATCCATGCTTATGCTCCAATTGATTATTATGATGGGAAGAGTAAATGTGCGCTCATCTCATAGCGCTTTAGCTACTGAACGCCTGGAGATAGAGAATGCCGCTGACTACTTCCACGAAAACTATCATGATAACATATGCATTGAGAAATACATAAGCCAAAACAACCTGACCAAAAATGCATTTTTCAAAAAATTCAAAGCCCACACAGGCATATCACCACTACAATATATTTTGGACATACGTTTATCTAGCGCAAAGGATCTTCTGAAAAACAGCGACTATTCTATATCAGACATCTCTACCATTGTGGGCTATGATAATGCCTTGTATTTCAGCCGCCTATTCCACAAGCACTTTGGGCTCTCCCCAAGAGATTATCGGAATAATTCTTTGTCGGAAGAAGAATCATCATCAGGAACCCCCTATAATATGCCCAATTCCTATAATCTTTAAACAATCATACCCTATAGACTAATTAAAAATTCCAAGAGCTCCGACTGCAAAAGCCGCCGGAGCTCTATAATCACAAGCCTAAAGCAACATATTTACGGAAGGAACAATCTCATATATCATCAGTTCCACTGAATTATACAGTTTCCTCCTTCAGATGGAACAGTATAGCTATGATTATTCCCATTTTCCCATGTAACATTCCCGTTTCCATCCTTTTTGATAGCTTTAAATTCAATAGTCTCACCAATTGGAAGGCTCACAGAAACCGTCCATGTCGGGTAATTCGGGCAGAATGCTGGTCCGACTGCGAGAGATGTGTTCCAATTACCAAGTGCGTCGCAATTACCGACAAGACCTACATCCATCCAGGACTGCAAATAGCCATAAGCAGTAAATGCAGAAATAAAGAGGCAGCCTGGCAATTCTTAAAGTATTTTCTTACAGAAGATTATCAGCAGAAAATTGATGGTTACATTCCACTAAGCAAAATAGCTTTTGAGAAATTATTAGATACAGCTGAAAATTCTCACTATATCAATGAGAACGAAGAAATCATCATCTCCAAAAACACTGATCTATCTGACAATAAAAAAATAGATCTTGGTTCATTATCAAAAGCAGAGGCTATCGAATTCAAACATTTCGTTGAAACAACCTCATCAAGTTATTATGAAAACGCAAAAATCGCATCAATAATTTCTGAGGAAGCGAATTATTACTTTAATGGAGAAAAAAGTGCTGAAGATGTAGCCGCTATAGTGCAAAGTAAAGTGTCATTGTATTTGAGCGAAAACATGAAAGCTCTGAATATTTAACGTGCATATAGCACATTCACATTAACAATAATCAAGAAAAAGCCGACTTTAACCTCTAAAATCAACTAGCTGTTTGTCGATTATTCTGAAAGTTAATTACATTTAGTCAGCGATGAGCCACCTCTATACGCATCTGGGAATTCATCATCATTCCATGTCTCGTAATACTCGAGTACATCCTTATCGCCTTCAGGTGTCTGTAATGTATACTTTTCACCACCCTCAGTTTCTACCTGTATTTTGTACATTCCTGCTGAGAATTCATCAAGAAGAGAAATCTCGTCAACATGATCTGTGATGAACTCCCCATCCTTCATGTGCCCATACAGAACCTGTAGATTTTCGAACCGCACATAATACTCAGGCTGCATCTCGCCATCAGCCTCATATCCTATGGAAGCTGTCTGCCATGTCCCAGAAAGCACATCCTTCTGATTTTCCGAAGCCATATCTCTTCTTTCCATGTCAAATCCCATATGTCCGGTATCATACCCATAGTCAATGGGGACTGTTCTTGTCTCAATTCCATTGTCTGTCTGAACAGGATATGTGAAGCAAAGCCTTTCATCTTCCCATTTAAATTCAGGCTTATCTTCTGCTTTTGCCGTATAAGCCCAGGCTTCATAAGCATAATTGGCGTTGTCATCCGTTCCGTCTATGGTATCATCAAGAATAATTCCGTAGCAGCCTGCCTCTTTACTGATAATACCAAGTGCCTTATATCTTCCTGTTGAATCCATTGCCAGGGAAACGACAGCATCTGTTTCTCCCTTAAGGTCAATTGAAGTTCCCCATTCCTGACCATCAAATCCATATTCTACAAGTATCCGGTCCATTACCTCATAATACAAATCACCATCGACCGGGTCAGCATATCTAAACTCTTCCTCATCAGAAGATGGTGCAAGGTAGATTGAAGTCGGTCCATCTGCACCACCTATTATCGAAACGTTATCATCTTTCTTTTCCCCGCATCCTGATGCTCCTATCGCAAGAGCCAGAATCAAAGCGTTAACTACTACTTTTTTCATATTCTATTCTCCACTTTCTGCCTTATTCATTACATAATGAGTCGCATAAAGCTTTTCCATGTATTCATTACCGGTCTTACTGAACCGTAGCTGTATTGTAGATTTATTCTTTCGTCCCCAATGCTTATAAAATGTGTAGCTGGGCTTTAGATTGTTCTTGGTTGCGTAACGTTTCATTTCCTGCAGAACTGATGCCAGTTTCTTAAGGTTGATATGACAAACTTTTTCCAAATAAGGAACCTGTCCCTTACGCCATCTTTCATAATCCTCTTTAGAAAGAATCTGCATATCCATCAGTGTCTGAACCGAAGTTACATAACCGATATTATTTACTTGACGGTACATAGAAGAGCCGACCTTCCTGATTAGTTTAGATTGGTTCATTTTTCCTCCAAGATTCATCACAAACACTTATCATCTACTATATCCTTTTTCAGCATATAAAAAAAGCCCCACATCAGCTGAGAACCAGCCAATGTGAGACCTTATCGATGCACAACAGGGGATTTATTCCCCGGTCTGCTCTGCCTTTTTCTTTTCTTCATTGTAACGCTTGAAGTTCATAACAATTGTAATTATGATAGTGCCCAAAAACAGACCAAATCCAACTACCAGCATGAACACTTTAAGGAATACAGGTATACTGAAAAAGCCTGCAAATACAATCATCATAAGCCCAACAAAATTTGCATATCCATTTTTATTATTTAAAAAGTTCGCCATTTTTTCATCCTCCAAAGTTAAATCTTCTGTATGTTCAATATCTGGTTTATTACTTAAATAAAAGCATTAAAACAAGTCCTATGCTGCCACATACAATAGCAGCCATAACACCTGATATTATAGTAGATAACACTTTCTGGTAAGGGCGTTTTGCCTCTTCTCTAATCTGATCTTCCTTAGAAAGCGTCTCTCCCTTTGTGAAAGCTATAATCTCCTTGTATGTTTGGAC
>JAFPVA010000123.1 GCA_017413105.1 Butyrivibrio sp.
CCTAAAAACTCCCCAACATACAACAAATTGTACTACCTCACATTCAGTATACATCATGTTGTTTTGCCTTGCAATTACTATATTTTCCGCATCTTTCAGGTCAAATAAGCCCAAAATAACGGCAAAGGGACGGCTCTTTTTGGAACCGTCCCGGAAGTTTGACACCCAAAATCGCTGAAACCCAGTAATGGGTTATTTTTTTGCGCAAATTTCAAAATCTTGTATACCGTAATGCCGTATTGTGCTATAATAAAACTAGATATTGGGGAGGATCTTACGGTGAGATTGAACAAAGTTAAATCTAAAAATGCAGTTTCTTATTACATCATCAGATCGGTCAGGAGGGATGGCAAGAACTCATCAGAAATAGTCAAAAAACTTGGTACAGAAAAATCAATCCGCGATACATACGCTGTGGATGATGTTGATGCATGGGCTAAAGAACAGCTCCGCATTATGAATGAAGAAGAGGCTGCTTCTAACCACAAAGTATTGATACCACTATCCACAGACAAGGTTGTTGATGCAGATGTACGCCTTGCCTTTAATGCCGGCTATCTCTTCCTGCAGCAGATCTATTATAAGCTTGGTCTGCCTTCCATCTGCAGGAAGATAAAGAAGGAGAATTCTTTCGAGTATGATCTTGATAACATACTCTCAAGACTTATCTATGGAAGGATACTCTTCCCATCATCAAAGCTCTCCTGCTTTGAGCAGTCACAGAAACTCATAGAGGAGCCTCAGTTTGACCTCCACCAGGTTTATCGCGCCCTCACCACGCTTTCTGAAAACTCAGACATGATACAGGCAGAGCTTTATAAGCGTTCAAAGAAACTGGTGAAAAGAAATACCGGTGTCCTCTTCTATGACTGTACGAACTACTTCTTTGAAATGGAGCATGAAGGTGGGTTGAAGCAGTATGGTCCCAGCAAAGAACACCGTCCCAATCCCATAGTACAGATGGGATTGTTCATGGATAAGTCAGGGATACCTCTTGCATTCTGCATCAATCCTGGCAACCAGAATGAGCAGTTATCTCTAAAGCCTTTGGAGCAGCAGATAATGCGGGACTTTGAACTCTCAAAGTTCATCGTATGTACCGATGCAGGGCTTTCTTCTGATGCGAACAGGAAGTTCAATAATTATGGCGAAAGAAGCTTCATAACTACCCAGTCGCTAAAAAAGCTTAAAGCAGATCTGAAGGACTGGTGTCTCGATCCTAAAGGATGGGAGCTTGAAGGCAGCAAGAAAAAGTATGATATATCAGGGCTTGATAATACACCGGAAAACAGAAAGAAGATTTTCTATAAGCAGAAGCTGATCGAGGGTTATGACGAAGAACGAGACATCACCTTCGACCAGACCATTATTGTCACCTACTCTCTTAAGTACAAAGAATACCAGCAGACTGTAAGAAGCCGCCAGATAGAAAGAGCAAAAAAGCTCATCGAAAAGCCATCATCAGCTGACAAACGCTCACAGAATGATGCAAAGAGATTCATAAAGAAAACTCCATTTACAAACGATGGAGAGATTGCAAACAGGGCCATGTATGAACTTGATGAAGCAGCCATTGCTGATGAAGCAAGGTATGACGGTTTCTATGCAGTATGCACCAACCTGGATGACGATCCTGCCGATATAGCAAAGATAAACCATGACAGATGGGAAATCGAAGAATCCTTCAGAATAATGAAATCTGAGTTCGAAGCAAGACCTGTATATCTGCAACGGGATGACAGGATTGAAGCTCACTTCCTAACCTGCTTCATAGCGCTTATGATCTACAGGATACTTGAAAAGAAACTCGGCGACAAATTCACCTGTGAAGAGATAATAAAAACTCTAAGAGAAATGGATATGAGAAAAGTCGGAGAACACGGATATATACCAAGCTATACAAGAACACAGCTGACTGACTCTCTACACGAAAATGCAGGATTCAGGACTGACTACGAACTGATAACTCCAAAGTCAATGGCAGGAATAATCAGAAGAACAAAAGGGTTGTAATGAATGGTCCGCCTGTCGGACACCCTTAGTTCATATCCGCTTGTCAAACAGTCCTCATGAGCCGTATATCTGTCAAGGCCGTAGCCGCATAACGGTGCTTCGCAGCCTTGACAGATATATGGTTCATGATAAAAAGGTAATCAAGCGGATATGAACTTAGGCCTGGCATAGATGCCCGGCTATCACATAAATTCAAAGGCTTGCCGTAGGCAAGGCTTCCTTTTCTGACAAGTTTACGCAGCATTACGCTTTTCACGAGATAAAAATAAAGCCGGAATCCTAGATGTATACTGGGATTGCGGCTTTTTAGGTGTCAAAGATGGGATTATAATGTCTGCAACCTCAAATAGCCTACAAAAAAACACAAAAAGTTCTGAAAAATTTATAAATTAATGAAAAAGGCAGGTGGCTAAGCCACCTGCCTTATTTTGCAATATAATGCAAAATTATTTCTTATTAACAAGATCCTTAAGAGCC
>JAFPVA010000124.1 GCA_017413105.1 Butyrivibrio sp.
CAGCCCACTCTACCATAGCGTCTGTGCTTGTGATGTACTTGAGGTACTCCCAAGCTGCAAGCTGCTTGTTAGAATCCTGTGCAAACATAACGATGTTTGTACCAGCCATGTTAGCTGCCTTAGCTGTGTTTCCTGGAAGTGGAGCTACACCAAGATCCCAGCCCTCAGCCTTGATGTAAGAAACACCAGCTGAAGAACCAACGTAGCAAGCAATGTTCTGGTTAGAAATAACATTTGAGAAGTATCCATCCTCACCTACAAGACGAGCATAGCCGTTGTTGTAAAGACCTGAAAGGTACTCGAATGTCTTAAGACCGCCATCTGTGTTGAAAAGAGCGCCGTTAGCATCAACGTAGTTCTCACCGTTCTGGTGAAGAGAAGCCTCTACAACACCTGCAAGGTCATCATAACCGATGAATGCAATGTTCTTAGCATCCATAACAGTCTTAGCAGCAGCCTCTACATCAGCCCAAGTCTGAGGAACTTCGATTCCGAGCTCATCAAACATTGTCTTGTTGTAGAAAAGAACATAAGTTGACTTGTTGTAAGGAACAGCATGGATGAAGCCAAACTCTGAGCACTCATCACGGTAAGCTGAAACAACGTCATCCCAGTTATCGAAATCATTAGCAACGAAATCATCAAGCTTTACAACCTTATCAAGATAAGGTGTAAGCCAGTTGTTGTATGCCTGTGCAAGATCAGGAAGTGCATCAGCAGCTGCTGAAGCCTGAAGCTTTGTCTGAAGGTCGCCGTAAGCACCCTGATTAACAAGTGTTACTTTGATTCCATACTCATTCTCTGCGTTGAACTTATCTGTGATCTCTGTAAGAACAGACTCAAGATTTCCGTTCATTGCGTGCCAGAAAGTTACCTCTGTAGCCTCGATTGTCTTCTCTGCTGGAGCCTCTGTAGCTGTCTCAGCAGGTGCCTCTGTTGAAGCCTCAGCAGCAGGTGCCTCTGTCTGTGTCTCAGCAGCAGGTGCCTCTGTAACAGTCTCAGCTGATCCTGACTCGCCGCAGCCTGCAAGCATAGATGCTGCCATGATCATGGCAAGTACGCTTGCACCAATTTTTTTGATTTTCATAATATTTCTCCCTTCCTTTAAATAGAATGAAACAATAAATTATATCACTAAAAAGCTAAAAGCTTTTGTGACCAGAAATAATAATATCTGTCTTATCCCTTAAGACCACCACGGGTAACTCCCTCGATGATGTATTTTCTAAGGAACAGATAAATGATAATGATAGGCATTACCAGCATACAGGAAGCAGCCATAATAAGCTCAGTAGAAGAACCAGCCTCAGTCTGGAATCTAACAAGGCCGTTGGAAAGAACTCTCATCTCCTGTGAATTGGTAACAAGCAATGGCCAAAGGAATGCGTTCCAGGAACTGATAATGTTCAGGATTGCAATAGAGAAGATGGCCTGCTTATTCATAGGAACCATTATCTTGATCATATACTTAAAGTCAGAGCACTTATCTACCTTAGCAGCAAGATACAGTGACTCAGGTACCTGCATAAAGAAACGAGTAAGCAGATAAATATAAAATGCACTTGAAACCCACGGAACGATCATAGCCTTGTAGGAATCAATCCACTTGAGCTTTATGATTGTCTCATAGTTGGTGATGATAAGCATCTCACCGGGGATCATAAGTGTTGCAAGAAACAGTGAAAAAACTGTCTTCTTTCCCGGGAAGTTAAGTCTTGAAAAAGCAAATGCTGAAAGCACTGTTGTAACTAAAACTCCGCAGGTTGTGCAAAGTGTAACTATAAGTGTATTAAGGAAATATCTTGCGAAAGGTGCAGCAGCCCATGCTGTCTTATAATTCTCCCACTGCGGAACTGCAGGGAAAAGTGATGGGGGTGCAGCCACAAGTTCTGCCGGTGTCTTAAGAGATGAAGATATCATCCATACAAAAGGCAGAACGGTAAAGATAGCACCAAATATAAGGACCGCATACTTGAGCACATCTGCAACAATATTTATAAATTTACGTTTTGTTGTCATCTTAGTTAGCTCTCCTTATTTTTTCTTCTTCTCACCTGTTACTCTCAGCTGAATCTGAGTCATAGCAAGAATTATCAGGAACAATACAACTGAACCGGCTGCAGCCACACCATATTTATAGCTGTTGTAGAACTTGTCATAAATATAGTAAACAATTGTGATGGCACTGTTTGCAGGGCCCGCTTTTCCCTGGAAAAGAGAGAAGACTTCGTTGTAAACCTTAAATGCGCCGATCATTCCGATAACGCTGGAATATACGATCATTGGTGCCAGAGATGGAACTGTAATCCTCGTAAATACTCTGATACGAGGAGTAGAATCAATCCTTGCAGCTCTGTAAATGTCCTCAGGAATAGTCTGAAGACCGGCAAGGAAAATAAGAATATTAAACGCCATACTCTTCCAGATTGCAAAGATAATAAGTGCAGGCATTGCATGCTCAGGAAGATTCAGCCACTGGATCGGGTCAACTCCAAACCAGCCAAGGACATAATTGATAAGTCCGTAATTACTGTTGAACATCCATCTCCATACGATACCGATAGCAATTACGCTGGTAACGTAAGGAAGGAAATATACTGTCTGGAAAAATGCCTTAAATTTCTTGCAGTTATTGATAAGTACTGCAATGAGAAGTGAAAGCATTATTGAAGCAGGTACTACGCAGATAACGTAGATACTTGTATTCCTGAGGGACTTGTAAAAATCCGGATCAGCAAAAAGATTCTTATAGTTATCGAATCCTATTGACTTGTAACTGCCGTTGATAATGCTGTAATCACCAAGAAAACTCATGATAAATGCTCTTATCAATGGGTAAATGGTAAAGCATATCATTATGATGATTGACGGAAGGAGATAGATATATCCCTTAAAGCTCTTCTTATCCATGTTACTCTCCCTTCATTATCAGAATCTGCCGATCAGCTTCTCTGAATCATCGAATACAAGAATGTGACCGTCACGAATAGAAACGTCAATCTTGTCGCCGGGATTGACCTGCATATATGAGTGAACCAATACTCTGATATTGTCGTTGCCGAATTTGGAGAAGATAAGAAGGTCACGTCCTGTCATACGGATGCCCTCTACTCCAAGAGAAATGTTGCCCTGAGCTACATGGAAGGACTCAGGTCTAACACCTGCCTTGTAGTGACCATCAGCAAGACTAGCGCCCTTTCTGAGCTCTACTCCGCCTGCTGTGATAACTCCATCCTTAACATCAATCTCAATATTGTTGATCTCAGGAGTTCCAAGAAATCTTGAAACAAATATATTTGCAGGGTTTAAATACATTGTCTGAGGAACTTCATACTGCTGAAGAACGCCTTCCTTCATAACAGCAATACGGTCAGAAATACTCATAGCCTCTTCCTGGTCATGAGTTACGAAGATTGTTGTGATCTTAACTTCCTGCTGGATACGTCTGATCTCTTCTCTTGTCTCTACACGAAGCTTTGCATCAAGGTTTGAAAGAGGCTCATCCAAAAGAAGAACCTGAGGCTTCTTGACAAGAGCTCTTGCAATAGCAACTCTCTGCTGCTGACCACCTGAAAGCTCGCCTGGCTTTCTGTTCATAAGCTGGTCAATCTTTACAACCTTAGCCATCTCAAGAGCCATTTCCTTGGCCTGAGGCTTCTTCACCCCACGATTAATAAGAGGGAATGTAATATTATCCTCTACAGTCATGTGTGGGTAAAGGGCATAGTTCTGAAAAACGAGTCCTATCTCACGATCCTCCGGAGGAATGTTGGTAACATCTTTGTCTCCAAAGAATATCTTACCCGCTGTCGGAGTTGTCAGACCTGAAAGCATAAACAGAGTTGTTGACTTACCGCAACCTGATGGTCCAAGAAGTCCTACAAGCTCACCGTCCCTAACATTCAGGTTCATGTGATCTACCGCATTAAGATTGCCATAAGTTTTCGTTAAATTCTCGATTCTAATATCCATTTTTCCCTACCTATAA
Source organism: Butyrivibrio sp. (assembly GCA_017413105.1). Taxonomy (GTDB): domain Bacteria; phylum Bacillota; class Clostridia; order Lachnospirales; family Lachnospiraceae; genus Butyrivibrio. The sequence goes on from JAFPVA010000124.1 coordinate 3,989, forward strand.
AACAAAAATATGTGCGTTAAAAATTGCAGCTCTTCATTATACTATAACATTATTAATTATTAAATAATTATTAAAAATTTAACAAATATTTATTAAATACCCATAAACGCGCAAAAAGAGGAGGCAAGCCCCAAAATTCTCATGTCTCCTCTTTAATGTCTGTCAGTTACGCTATTACTTTACTACTATATTTACAATACGTCCAGGAACATAAATCTCTTTTACAATAGTCTTTCCGTCAAGCTTGTCAGCTATAAGCTCTTTGCCCTTGGCGATAACTTCGTCCTTCGGATCCTCTTTGCCAATGTTAAGAGTAGCCTTAACCTTACCATTGATCTGAACAGCAATCTCTACTGTATCCTCTACACACTTGGACTCATCATAGGTTGGCCATGGCTCATAGGCAATTGTATTATCATGACCAAGAATCTGCCAGATTTCCTCACCAACGTGTGGGCAGATGCAGGAAAGCATCTTGATAAAGTTCTCAGCATATTCTCTAGGGCACTTACCCTCCTTGTAAACAGCATTTACAAAGATCATCATCTGAGCGATGGCTGTATTAAATCCAAGTGTCTCGAAGTCGCTTGTAACCTTCTTCACAGTCTGATGGTAAATCTTCTCAAGACTACCGCCCTTCTCATCAGTGATGTTAGCAGGTTCTGCAAAGAAAGTATATACACGGTTGATGAACTTTCTTGCTCCGGTAACAGCTGTGGAATTCCATGGTTTGGAAACCTCAAGCGGTCCCATGAACATCTCATAGAGACGAAGTGTATCAGCGCCGTAGTCGCGAACGATATCACTTGGGTTTACTACAAATTCAGGGAAACGCTTACCCATCTTGATACCGTTCTCACCAAGGATCATACCCTGATGAACCAGCTTCTTGAATGGCTCCTTTACAGGCGAAAGTCCGTTGTTGTAAAGGAATCGATTCCAAATACGTGAATAAAGCAGATGTCCAACTGCATGCTCCGGACCACCAACGTAGAGGTCAACAGGCATCCAGTGCTTTAACAGCTCCTGATTAGCAAACTCTTTGTCATTATCAGGATCAATATATCTGAAATAATACCAGGAAGATCCGGCAGAACCGGGCATTGTAGATGTCTCTCTTGTACCCTTAAGACCATTCTTGTTGTAAGCCTTCCACTCAGTGGCATTTTCAAGAGGTGCCTGACCGCCATGCCCCTTATAATCCTCAAGCTCAGGAAGTACAACAGGAAGCTCTGAGTCATCAAGGAACACGATACTTCCATCTTCCTTGTAGATACAAGGAACCGGCTCCCCCCAGTAACGCTGTCTTGCAAAGATCCACTCACGGAAATGGTAGTTGACCTTTTCTCTGGCAACTCCCATGTCTACAAGCTTCTTAGTAATAGCCTTCTTGGCCTCTTCAACGGTCATGCCATTGAATTCCTCGGAATTTTCAAGGATGCAGCCCTTTCCAAGGTAGTCCTGCTTCTCAAATGCGTGCTTTGATACATCAACTGTACCCTCAGTATTATTGATAACCTGAATAAGCGGAAGGTGATGAACCTCTGCATATTCAAAGTCTCTCTGATCGTGAGTAGGTACCGCCATAACCGCACCTGAACCATAGCTTGCAAGAACGAAGTCACCGATAAATACAGGAACTTCATTGCCGTTTACAGGATTAATTGCATAGATTCCCTTAAGAGGGCATCCGGACTTGGTCTTGTTAAGATCAGTACGGTCAAGATCGTTTTTCTTGAGAGTCTCATCAATATATGCCTGAACCTCGTCTTTGTTCTCAACGCGGTCCATAAGTCCCTTAACCACTTCTCCGTCGGGAGCAAGTACCATGAAAGTAATACCGTAAATTGTCTCGATACAGGTTGTGAAAATAGAGAACTCTCCACCACCTACTATCTTGAAATCAACCTCTACGCCGGTAGATTTGCCAATCCAGTTGCGCTGTATCTCTTTGGTAGATTCAGGCCAGTCAATCTCATTAAGGCCATCAAGAAGTTCTTCTGCAAAGGCCTGCTGGTCGATAACCCACTGCTTCATCATCTTCTTGACAACAGGATATCCGCCACGCTCTGACTTACCGTCAATAACCTCATCATTGGAAAGAACTGTTCCCAGTTCCTCACACCAGTTTACAGGCATATCGATATGCTTGGCATATCCTGCCTCATATAATTTCTTGAAGATCCACTGTGTCCACTTATAGAACTTAGGGTCGCTTGTTGCAACCATTTTGGACCAGTCATAGTCAAATCCCAGTTCTCTAAGCTGTCCTGAGAAAGTCTCTATATTCTTCTCAGTAAATCCTGCAGGATGATTACCGGTTGTAACAGCATACTGTTCTGCAGGAAGACCAAAAGAATCATATCCCATTGGATGCAGAACGTTATATCCCTGCATACGTTTCATACGTGACATGATGTCTGTAGCTGTATAGCCTTCAGGATGTCCGGCATGAAGACCTACTCCTGATGGATATGGAAACATATCAAGCGCATAATACTTGGGTTTACTAAAATCCCAGACGTCTGTCTTAAATGTCTCATGGGCAGCCCAGTACTCCTGCCACTTTTTCTCAATCGCATGATGATTATAAACTTCTGCCATACAATGCTCCTTCTAATAAACAAATAATATTTCTATATAATATGACACGAATCACTTCGTTGCAAGCATCTTTCAACTCTGTATTCCCATTTTATCGAGCGCCAGATAGAAGAAATACTTGGCATTTGTTATGGTATATCTCTTAATGAGTCTGGCAGGATCCTGGAATAATCTGTACAACCACTCAAATCCGATCTTCTGAATCCAGACAGGGGCTCTTTTTATAGTGCCTGCATGGAAATCAAAGCCTGCTCCGACACCCAGCATGACGCCTTTTACCTTATCCTTGTTGGCTGCCATCCATTTTTCCTGCTTGGGAGCGCCGAGGCCAATCCAGACAATATCAGCGTTTGCATCATTTATGCGCTTGATATCTTCCTCTTTTTCCTCCTCAGAGAGTTCTCTGTAAGGGGGAGAATACATACCTTTGATCACAATTCCAGGATACTTCTCTTCCAGATTTGCCTTAAGGGCGTCCAAAGTCTTCTGAGATGAGCCGTAAAAATAATGGGTAATGTTGCCATTTCTGGTATCTCTAAACATATGGTCCATAAAGTCAGGACCGGCTACTCTCTCAGCTCCGATAATACCTCTGCTAAGCTGTCTTGAAACAATCGGGTTACCATCAGGAAATACATAAGCAGCTCCATTAAGGACCCTCCTGTATTCCTTATCCTCTCTGGCCATTACAGATGTATGAACGTTGGAAAAACAGATATACTTGCCGGAGAGCTCGCCTATATGCCTTATTACATGAACTACAGCCTCTTCAGTTCTGCTGATTGCAAAATTGATACCAAAAAGCTTGAAAGTATTTTTGCGCACAGCAAGAGGCATAGCCACATAACCATTGACAGTCGTAGTAATTCCACGCTTAACTTCATAATTATGATGCTCAAGCGTTGTATAAACACGAACCCCCATGCGCTCAGCAACTGCAGTTACTCTCTCAAGTTCCTCATCTGAAGCTCCGTGCTTGTGTATAAGCACCTCTGTTTCTTCAGTATCCTCCAACATTTTCATGATCTGTCTGTCAGAAGGGAAAGGAGCTTTTAGCTTTACAACCTTGATGTCATCATTAAAGGGATGAGTTACATTGTACCATTTCCTGTAAATCATCCTGATTGCGTAATCAAATATGAAATTAAATCCACTGATTCCGAGGAAAAAGCCTCTGGATACCATCCCTCCCCTTTGAGTCATGAAAAGATAAAGGATCAGGATAGCCATAAAGATCATCTTGCTCTTCAATGTCTGAACGGCCATTTCGAAGGGATCCATCAGAAAAATAGTCGTCCTGTTTGCATCATATATAAGAAGAGTTGCAAGCTGAGCCATTATTACCATAAAGAAGAAATTGACATAAAGACCTTCAGCAAGTTCAGTCCAGGTGGTAAACTCCCCCGGATATCTCAAATATAATGCAGTAAAAAAAGCACATAAAAGTGCAAAAATATCAATAATATAAACCCTCTTGATGGGGTAACGTCTTTTCTTTAATCGACTGTTCATGATGTACCTTATTTAAAAATCTATAAAATTACACATATCCTATATTACAGCAATAAAAATCTAAATACAATCGTGAAATGCAAAAACTATGGACATGCTTTTTACATTATACTATAATTATTACTGAAATATTTTATATTTTTTTAAACTTTTAAATTATTCTAAAAGAAAGGTACATAACATGCTTCACATCAAGACTTTGGATGAAGGTCTGGAGCTGTTTAAGGCACTTGGTTCAGACATTCGCGTAGAGATCATTAAGATTCTTATTAAAGAGAGCGGCATGAATATGAACGAACTTGCCAGCCGTCTCAAGATTACCAACGGCGCTCTTACCAGTCATATCCGTAAATTGGAGGAATGCGGCATTGTAACCGTCTCAGCCGAGGCATCCGGTCACGGCAATCAGAAGGTCTGTTCCGTAAATCTTGACAAAATTCTCATAGATATTCAGGATGCTCCCAAGGACGAGAATGTATATACTTCCGATATAAAGGTTGGCCTCTTTAACAATTTCGAGGTTTATCCTACCTGTGGTCTTGCATCAAACAAGAAGATCATCGGCGAAGTTGATGACACCAGATATTTCTCTCACCCGGAGCGTTACGAAGCTGACATTCTCTGGTTTACAAGAGGTTATGTCGAGTACGCCATTCCAAATTTCATACCTTTCAATCAGCGTATAGATGAGATCTGCATCTCCGCAGAGCTCAGTTCTGAGGCTCCCGGGGTAAACAACGTCTGGCCCTCCGACATTTACTTTTATCTAAATGATACTCTCCTTGGAACCTGGGTTTCTCCCGGTGATTTCGGAGATGTAAAGGGTATATTTACTCCGGATTGGTGGTTTCCTAACTGGAACCAATATGGTATGCTCAAGATGCTGGTTATCAACCACAAGGGAACTTTCATTGATGGGCTGAAGATATCTGATGTGACAATCGATCAGTTTGGATTCACCTCCAAGAGCACCATCAAGTTTAAACTTGAAGTACCCGAGACTGCTGAGCATGTCGGAGGACTCACCATTTTCGGAAAGGGATTTGGCAATTACAATCAGGATATCAATGTAAAGATTGCCTACAGCCCACTTGAACAATAACTCATGAATAAATATGTTACATTAGGAATTCTGGCACATGTAGATGCCGGAAAAACAACTCTTTCTGAGGCTCTTTTATATACCTCAGGTGCTATACGAGCTTTAGGCCGCGTGGATCACAGGGATGCATTCCTTGACACCTATGAACTGGAACGATCCAGAGGCATAACTATCTTTTCAAAACAGGCGCTGTTTGATTATAACGGCGCCTTCTATACTCTTTTGGACACTCCGGGGCACTCCGATTTTTCTCCTGAAATGGAGAGGACACTGCAGGTACTTGATGCTGCCGTTCTTATTATAAGTGCGCCGGATAAGATCACAGGTCAGGTTAAGCTTTTGTGGAAGCTTCTGGATCATTATCAGATTCCTGTTTTCATATTTGTAAATAAGATGGATCAACCTGGTTGTGATAAATCAGGAATTATGGAAGCTCTGAAAAAAGAGCTCTCTTCCCACTGCACTGATTTTGAAAAATCTTTTGACGATCCTGAATTTCAGGAAGAACTTGCAGTGTGTGAAGATGAACTGCTTGAGAGTTTTCTTGAAGGAAAACCAGTCTCAAAGGCCGATGCATCAGAACTTATACACTCCCGCAGATGTTTCCCTGTGATTTTTGGCTCCGCCCTTAAGCTTGAAGGTGTAAAAGAGCTGATGGAAACAATGGGGACATTTATTGTAGACTACGAACCAACAGGGACAGTTCTTGGGGGTAACATTGACAGTTCCAATTCGCCAGGAAGAACAGCCCCCGTTGGTTTTGCTGCCCGGGTGTTCAAGATAAGCCGTGATCCTCAGGGCGTCCGCTTAACTCACATAAAGGTGGTAAGCGGAAGTATAAAAGTCCGGGACATTATAGGGGATGACAAGATCGATCAGATAAGGCTATACAATGGTGATAAATTCACGCCTCTGCAGGAAGCAGCCGCCGGAATGGTCGTTGCTATAACAGGACTTTCAGACACAAAGCCCGGGGAAGGCCTTGGCTCCTTAAAAGGCTCTCAGGTTTCAGAGATTGTACAGCCCATCCTGTCCTGCTCTCTTATTTTACCTGAAGATACTGATACTCTGAGTTTTTACAAAAAGCTCAAGGCTCTCGAGGAAGAAGAGCCCATGCTCCTAATAAACTACCATGAAGGCTCCAAAACCATTGAAGTTCAGGTAATGGGACAGGTCCAGCAGGAAATACTAAAACACCTCATACTATCAAGGCTTGGTGTAGAAGTCTCTTTTGGTCCGGGACACATTGTATATAAGGAAACAATAGCTAACGCAGTTGAAGGTGTCGGTCACTTTGAACCTTTGCGTCACTATGCTGAAGTGCACCTCCTGCTAGAGCCCACCGAGCCCGGCAGCGGTATCTCTTTTGACAATAAGTGTCACACTGATGATCTGGCACTTAACTGGCAGAGACTGATTCTTACCCATCTTCAGGAGAAAAAACACCTCGGCGTCCTTACGGGCTCTGAGATTACAGATATGAGGATCACTCTCCTCACGGGAAGAGCCCATGAAAAACATACAGAGGGCGGTGACTTCAGGCAGGCTACCTACCGTGCCATCAGACAGGGCCTGATGATGGCAGATTCGGTTCTTTTGGAACCCATATTCGAGTACAGGATTGAAGTACCTGAAGCAAATGTCGGAAGGGTTCTCAGCGACATTCAGCGCATGAACGGAACCGTGGGCCTTCCGGATCTTGAAAACGGCAAATCAATTCTGACCGGAACAGTACCTGCTGCCTGTCTCCTTGACTATGCCAACGAGATATCCTCTTTTACCCACGGTGAAGGCAGCATAACGACTACCCTTAGCGGTTACGCTCCATGCCACAACACGGAGGAAGTTCTTGAAAGCATAGGCTATTATCCTGAACTTGACACAGAAAATCCGGCATCCAGCGTATTCTGCTCTCATGGCGCCGGCACCGTCATCCCCTGGGATGAAGTTCGCGACCACATGCACCTTGATACAGGCTGGAGACCTGACGGAGAAAGCAGCATCACAACGGACCTTATAGATAACATCGACATGGAAGCCCTCAAAAACCTGCAGGCAAAGAGCTCAAGAAAGACTTCCGACAACAGGTCTTTTGATGAGATAGACAGAGAAATCCGGTACGCAGAAAACGAGTTAAAAGAGATTTTTGAGCGGACCTATGGCACCATAAAGCCCAGATATGTTGAAACTCCTGAGGACAGAAGGCGCTATGCCGCCCAGGAAGCTGCAAGACAGGCAAAGCTCTCATCCTCAGATGAACCGGAGAAAGAGATAACACTCTCTGCAAAAAAACAGGGAGGAAGCAAAAAAGAAGAACGCCTTATGGAACGCCAAAAGGAATATCTTCTTGTTGATGGGTACAATGTGATCTACGCCTCAGATAAGCTGAAATCCCTCGCTGCAACTGATCTTAAGGCTGCCAGAGATTCTCTCGTGGACACCCTGATAAACTTCCAGGGCTACAGGCGGGAAAATGTAATCCTTGTCTTTGATGCCTACAAGGTTCCGGGCGGAGCTGAACACATGGAAGACCATGCAGGTCTTACCGTAATCTATACAAAAGAAGCTGAAACCGCAGACCAGTATATTGAGAAAGCCGCTCACGAAATAAGCAAAAAATATCGCGTCACGGTAGCTACCTCCGATGCCATTGAGCAGGTCATCGTCATGAGCAGCGGCGCAATAAGGCTCTCCGCCAGAGATTTCTGGGCCGAGATTGAGCGCACCAATGAGATGATTCGTTACTGTTCAGACAGAAATGCGCACTAAGCTGCGCATTTCGTGAGAACTTGATGCAGGAGTGAGCGCATTCCTTCGACGAAGTCGATATGGAATGAATGCGCGAATTGGTTACTGGAGCGAGCTGCATGCGAGTGAAC
>JAFPVA010000125.1 GCA_017413105.1 Butyrivibrio sp.
CTTGGATATAAAATCCAAGAATGTATCAACCAAGCCATTTGAAGGCGACTAACGTCGCAGGGCTTGGTTGACTCTTGAATCATGCTCTCACGAAACCCGCAGCAAGTGCGGATTTCTGAAATTTCATCTAAGAACTCATACGATTCCAAGAGTTCTGAATACATAGATCCAGAAAGTCAGAGAAAATGAGCATCCGAAGGTAGTCAGCATTACGACACTGCTGGTAAGGGTTCCTTCGTGGCCCATACTTTTTGCCATGATATAGCTGCTGACGGTGGTTGCGGAGCCCAGCATTACGAGGATAGCTATTACCTGTTCTCCTGCAAAGCCCAGTATCACAGCAAGTGGCATAAATACAGCTACCAGAACAAACAGTTTTATAAAGCTGGCAACCAGAGCAACTTTGAGGTTTCCAAGGGCTTTTTTATAATCAAAGGTTGCACCCATGGACATAAGACCAAGAGGAGTTGCCAGTGCCGCAATATCTTCTACAGTGGTTTTTACAAGTTTTGGTTCAGGAATCTTTAACAGAGACCATAAGAGACCAATCAGAATACCAATGATAATAGGATTTTTCACGATCCCAAAAAGGGTTTTCCGGACAAGTCCTTTTTTATTCCCGGAGGATTCATTTTTAGCTGAAAGAGTCAGGATAATAACAGCAAAAATGTTGTAGATCGGCACACTTCCAAGGATCATAAGAGGAGCCATGCCGGTGCTTGCTTCTCCATAAATATTGTGGATGAAGGCAAGACCCAGGAGAGCAGCGCTGCTTCTGTAGGACCCTTGAATGAACTCACCACGTATCGATTTGTCTTTTACCACGATAATGGAAAAAAGTGTGATGATAGCTATGCTTATCAAAGTGGCCAAAAAGCAGAAAAGGACGAATTTACCATTCCAGGTTCCCGCAAAATCCTGTTCGGTCAGATCCTGAAATAGGAGAAGGGGAAGGGCTACCTTGAAAACAAATTTATTCATCCAGGAAGCGGCCTTTTCATCCATCAGTCCTATTTTATTGAAAACATATCCCAATACCATAAGTAAAAATATTGGAAAAGTTGCATTTATACTAAATAAAAGATTTTCCATCAGATCACTTCACTTACTTCATAATAATTCCTACGGGGCAATGGTCGGAACCAAGAGCATCCGAATATATCTTCGCATCTTCAATCTCAGGTAAAAGAGACTCTGATACCACAAAGTAATCGATGCGCCATCCTGCATTTTTGGCTCTTGAGTTGAATCTGTAGGACCACCAGGAATAAGCACCCTCAAGATCAGGGTAGAAATGCCTGAAGGTATCAACAAGACCGGAGGAGGCAACATTGTCAAACTTTGCTCTCTCCTCATCGGTAAAGCCTGCATGACCTCTGTTGGGCTTTGGGTTTTTAAGGTCAATCTCCTTGTGGGCAACATTGAGATCTCCGCAGTAGATCACTGGCTTTGTCTTCTCAAGATTTTTGATGAACTTAAGGAAATCATCCTCCCAGACCTGGCGATATTCGAGCCTTGAAAGGTCCTCTTTGGCATTGGGCACATAAACGGTCACAAGGTAATAATCCGGATATTCAAGGGTGATAACTCTTCCTTCGTGGTCATGTTCTTCGATTCCAAGATCATAGCTTACGGAAAGAGGCTTTTCCTTTGTAAAGATGGCAGTTCCGGAATAACCTTTCTTTTCAGCATAATTCCAATATTCTTCGTAGCCGGGAAGATCCATTTCAATCTGACCCTCTGAGAGCTTTGTTTCCTGGAGGCAGATCACATCCGGATTTTCTTTATCCATAAATTCCTGAAAACAGCCCTTTGAAACGCAGGCTCTTAATCCGTTAACATTCCATGATACAAGCTTTTTTCCCATAAGAATCTCCTATTCATGTTTTATCTTTCCTCATTATATATTTATAAAAAGCTGATGACAATGTGAATGAATTAACTTTGGTTGCAAAGGGGATTTATCATTTGATACAATTGGTGCACCTATAGACCGATGTTTCATTTTGAGGTACAGACATGATTTTATTATTTGATTGCTTTGGAACAATATTGGATTATAAATCTGTAGATTTTGATAAGGGTCTTAAAAAGCTCTGGGATATGTCCTTTAAGGAAAAGTGCAGCTTTGAGGAGCTTAAGGAATACAATCTGGAGCTCTTTCACCATGTTGAGGACCTTCATGCAAAGGAAGAAGAGATGGCATTTGTAAAAGAAGAGCTTCCTCTTTATGCGAAAAAATTTGGAACAGAGCCTTTGTACATGTCACCTTCGGAAGAGGCTGATTTCATGCAGCTTTGTACAGAGCTTGATAATATAAAGGGCTTACCGGAGGCACTTTCAGAGTTTGAAAAAAATGAAATCCCCATGTATGTGCTTTCAAACAGCATTTATTCTTCTGATGGGCTTAAAGAACTGCTTGACCGCTATGGAATTGGAAAGTTTTTTAAGAGAGTGTGGTCCAGTAGCGACTTTGGTAAAGTAAAACCCAATAAGGATTTCTTTGAGCTGGGAATTCAGGGGGCACTGAAAGATAATCCCGGAGAAAAAAGAGAGTCCATTATATATGTTGGTGATACCTATGAGTCAGATGTAGTCGGAGCAAAGAGGGCAGGTATTGCTTCGGTATGGATCAACAGGAAAAATGCGGAAGACAGCCAGGGAATAGCGACCAAAATCATAGCTGATGCGGAGGGATTAGCCGACGTAATTTTTAATTTCAACAAATAAAATGGAAACGGTTTTTAGTTTCAAAAGTTTCGCAAATTTGACATTTTTACGTCACAGAATGTTCACAATTTTTGTCCAAAATGTTTTTTGCGATTTGAGGAAAGAACATTTGAGAAGGAGAAAAATAGCTGTGTTTACTACGAGACTTTACAATTTACAGAAGAAGAACCCAAGTACATTTGCCGTTATGCTTACCATGAAGCAGAGGAAAAAAGTTAGCGGCTATTTAAAGGATATTGAAGAGGAATTTGGTCCGGAGAACGGAGCAATGTACTCAAAACTTTCAAGAAAGCTTGAGAACGGACATATGTCCTACAATGATACAGAGCTCAAGGTAATGAGAGCAGCAATTACTCTTAACAGATTTGTTGAGCCACTGTCATTTGTATGTAAGAGATATGTACTTGCTACTACAAGATAAAATATATTAAAAGCAGTTATAGTGAGACTATAGCTGCTTTTTTGCTATAATCATTTATATAAATGTGTTTTTGATCGGATGGAGGAAAGATGGCTAAGAGAATTTTAATAACAAATGATGATGGTATACAGTCAGATGGTCTTTACAGATTAGCTAAGACCGCCAGTGAGTTTGGAGAGGTGTTTGTTGTTGCTCCGGATGATCAGAGAAGCGCAGCATCCCACAGTATTACCCTGAGAAATTCAATAGAAATTCATCCTTATGATATGGGAATCGAGAATGTACATGCTTTTTCCTGCAGCGGAATGCCGGCAGATTGTATAAGGGTTGGACTTCTTAATGTAATGCATGAAAAGCCGGACGTAATCATGTCAGGAATAAACTTCGGCTATAACCTTGCAACAGACATCCAGTATTCAGCGACTTTAGGAGCCGCCTTCGAGGGTGAATTCCAGGGATACCTTTCAATTGCCTTTTCCGAGGGAATGAATGAGTGTCATGAAGTAACAGATTTTTACCTGAGAGATATAATGTCGGAGCTTATAGAAAAAGAGTATGTGGTAGGCCAGGTCTGGAATGTAAACTTTCCACAGTGCAAGTTGTCGGAATGCAAAGGTGTTTTGAGAGACCTAAAGGTTTCAAGAAAGGCATTCTTCACTGACAGATATAAGGTTCTTGAGACCTTCCACGACGGAGGCTTGAACCTTATGGTGGATGGAATTTTTAATCCGCAGAAGGAAGAAGGTACGGATTACGGAGCAATCCTTGATAATTATGTTTCTGTGGGAGTTGTAAAGAATATAAGTTAAGAATAGTGTAAGGCGTGTGGAACGAGGGGACGGTTCTTTCGTTACACATTTTTTTGTGGAACGGCAAGAAACGTCCCCTCGTTCCATAATTTTTGGCAAAATGTGACATCTAGATGGCAATTTATGGTAAGAACTATGTGCAGAAATACTTAATAATCTATATATGCGTGCAAAATGTGGGGATAATTGCACAAAAAATTATTAAGGAGGAGTGTTATGCACAAAAAGACGTTGGGGTTGTCTTCTCTTCTTATGGCTGGAATGCTTACAGTTACTAGCGTTAGTCCGGCAGCAGTTACTGCTTATGCTACCGAGAACGGCGAAAAACTGGAAGTAGTTGCAGAGGAAAAAGAAGAGCAGAAGTCTGAGGAAAAGACCGAAGAAGCAGGGGAAGCTTCAAAGGAAAAGACCGAGGAAAAGTCTGAGGAGAAATCCGAAGAAAAGACTGAAGAGAAGTCTGAGGAGAAAAAGGACGACGAAGAGCCTTCAGCAGAAGTAAAGGAAGAAAAAGAAGCTGAGACCAAGGACGCTGAGGCAAAAGAAGAAGCAAAAGAAGAAGCAAAAGAAGAGTCTGCAGAAGAAACTAAGAAAGAAGGACTTACTTTCTTTGGCAGATGGAACCAGAGCGCGACAGTTACAGGTACTTTAAGCTTTTCAGCGCAGTATGAGGAGTTCTGCTATGACCTTGGCAAGAACTATGATGCTTCTGCATGTAACGGAGTTCATGTAAAGGTTTCAGACCAGGGAAACAATATCTGCATCAAGCTCTATGATGCTGATATGAAAGAGAAGTATGCAAATTACGGATGTAATGGAAAGAGCGAGTATGTCGCTGTACCAAATTATGACGGAACAGTAAGATATGTTGGCATCATGTCCATGCCTGAAGGCAGTGAAAATTATCCGTACAGCGTTTCTGTTGATGAAATCACAGTAGATGCTAAGGAAGAAACTGCTGTAGAGAATGAAGAAAAGCTCGTATTTAACGCAGATAATCTCTCACTGTCAAATCACTGGACAGGCGCAGAGTCCACACTGGAACTTCAATATGAAGCAGAGTGGCAGGAGTACTGGTTCTCAATCGGTAAGACCGTTGATGCTGAGAAGATTAAATCAGTAACAATAAAGTTCAAGGAAGCTACACCAAGTCTGGCATTCAAGATTTATGATGACAACAATAGAGGTTCTAACGGAGCAACAGAGCTTCAGGCTTTCTACGGACAGAGTGGCAAGAGCGAATACACAATTTTCCCATCAGCTACTGGAGATTTTACTCATTTTGCTATCATGGCAATGAACAATCAGGATTTCCCTGCATCTGCAACTCTTGAGAGTGTTGAGATCGTAGTCGATACAACTCCTGCAGAAGAGGTTGTAGAAAAGGGTGTTGAGTATGATATCGTTGATCTTCGCGATCCTATGACAGCAATCCTTGGTGATGATTTCATTATCGGTACAGCCATCAGCTACATGGAGTTTGCTGATGCGCAGGAGATGGAGCTTGTAACAAAGCACTTCAACGGTGTTACTCTTGGTAATGAGCTTAAGCCTGATTCAATGCTTAAAAGTAGTGCAAATATCGTTACCTACAACTTAAATGGTGAGGATATTCAGGTTCCTGAGCTCAATTACGATACTCCTGAGAGATATCTTGATTTCTTTGTAAAGTGGAATGATGAGCATCCTGAGAAAAAGATAAGGATCAGAGGCCACGTTCTTGTATGGCACTCACAGACTCCTGAGTTCTTCTTCCATGAGGATTATGATACAAACAAGCCTTATGTTACACCTGAAGTGATGAACAAGCGTCTTGAATACTATATCAAGAGCGTATGTGAGCACTTCACATCAGAAGGCAGCAAGTATAAAGATCTTTTCTATGGATGGGACGTTGTTAACGAGGCAATAAGTGACGGAACAGGTACTTATAGAAATGCCAGCGAGAACTCAAGCTGGTGGGCAGTATATCAGTCACCTGAGTTTATCCAGAACGCATTCGTTTATGCTAACAGATACATGCCTTCTAACATAGCTCTTTTCTATAATGATTACAATGAATATGTAACCAGCAAGGTTGGCGGCATCTGCGAGCTCCTTAGAACTGTAAAGAACACTCCCGGCGCAAGAATTGATGGTATGGGAATGCAGGCTCACTATCAGGTAGATGCAAACTCACCTACTATGGAGCAGTTCAAGTCAGCAGCTAAGGCTTACAGCGAGATAGTTGACCAGGTACAGGTTACAGAGCTTGACTATAAGGGCAGTGCAAACTCAAAGGATGAGAGACTTGCAAACAGATACAAAGCTCTCTATGACACAATCAGAAGACTTAAGAATGAAGGCGTAAACATCACCGGAATGACAATCTGGGGAGTTGTTGATAAGCACTCATGGCTCCAGACCGCAAACAACAACGGTGGCGGCTCAAATGGCAGCTCCAGACAGTATCCACTTCTTTTCGATGATAATTACAAGGCAAAGAACGCATTCTGGGCACTGGCAGAGGCAGGAGACCTTGAGCCTGAGATCAAGAACCTTATCCTTGTTCAGAACATTGATGACAACTTCTCAGTTGGAAACAGCTATTCCTTCAAGGATGGCAACCAGAGCGCAAGCTTTATTCCACTTTGGGGTGAAGATGGCATATCTGTAAAGGTTACCGTAGCAGACGGAGCTGTTGATGATACCGATTGTTTCACAATTTATGCTGATGACGGAAAGGGAATCAACTCCATCACAGTTAAGAGATCAGAAGCAACAGAAGTTGAGAACGGTTATGAGGCAGTAGTTAAGCTTGGTGTTGATGCAGATGCTCTTTCAGCTAACACAGTAAAGATGGATGTAACTATTACTGACGGCGAGAAGACCTTTGCTTTTGGAGATACAACTCTTAACCAGACACAGAGCAGCAAGTACTTTGCTGAAACAGTTGTTAAACCGCTTCTTTCTGTTAAGAAAGGAACCATCGAGGTAGACGGCGAGACAACTGACAAGGCATGGGCTGATGCAAAAGAAGTACCTCTTACAATCAACATTGGATCAAGCGTAAGTGCAAATGCCAAGGTTCTTTGGGATGAGGAAAACCTCTATGTTCTTGCAGAGGTAAAAGACTCTGTTCTCAATAAGGATTCTTCACAGGCTCACGAGCAGGATTCACTGGAAGTATTCATCGACGAGAACAACAATAAGACAACTGCTTATGAGGAAGACGACAAGCAGTACAGAGTAAACTATGACAACGAGCAGAGCTTCAACGGTAAGAAGTGTACTGCTGAAAATGTAAAATCAGCTACAAAGAAGACAGATGATGGCTACATTGTAGAGGCAGCCTTCAGATGGACAGATATCACTCCAGAAGTAGGCAAAAAAGTTGGTCTTGAGCTTCAGATAAATGATGCTGATGCTTCAGGTAAGAGAGCAGGAACTTTAAGCTGGGCAGATAAGAGTGGAACAGGATGGTCATCAACAGAGGTATTTGGAACAATCCTTCTTGCAGAAGATACTGCAGAGGCTGAGCCTGAAAATCCGGAACCAGAAACACCGGAACCAGGAACTCCACAGCCAGGCACAGAGCAGCCAGATCCACAGGAGCCTGGAAATACTGATGATCCGGCAACTCCAGATCCGGGTACAGGAACAGAGCAGCCTGTAGATCCTGAGAATCCTGAGCCACAGCCTGAACCGGCACCGGAGCCAGCGCCTGAACCTGAGCCAGAACCAGAGCCAGCGCCTGCGCCAAAGCCATCAGTACCTAGATTCCTTAATAAGGGCTTCCTTACTTACTGTGTTGACCAGTATGGCAATAAGCTTTCCGGAATTCAGGTAATTGGAGGAAGAGAGTACTTCTTCGATAAGAACGGACTCTTGGTAAGAGGAACCTTCGTAAATTATGAGGGCAAGAAGTATTTTGCAAAGCTTGACGGATCAATAGCCAGAAATGAACTTGCTATCACCCTTGGAGCAATCTACATCTTTGACGAGAATGGTCAGGAGAGAACCGGTTTTGTAAACTATGGCGGACGCACATATTACTGCAGGCCTAACAGGGGAGCATACTTCTTACAGTTCTTTGATGTTAACGGCAAGACATACTTCGCATACCTTGATGGACACCTTGCAAAGAATGAGACATTCTGGATCCTTTGGAATAAATACACATTTGATAAGAATGGCGTTCTTAAGAGAGGCAGATAATTAACATACATCCGGGAGGAATTCGTTCCTTCCGGATGTTTTACTTGTCAGCCCGAATTTGTTATACTCTTCGTGATGTTTTTATGTTTTAAATTGGAGAAAGCGAATGGGGTTTAATTCCTTTAGATTTATACTGCTGTTTCTGCCGATACTTCTGGCAGGATGGCATTATCTGAATAAAACAGGTAAGCATACAGTGGCAGATGTCTTTTTGATACTGATGTCACTGTATTTCTATTACTCTTTTGGATTATCTTTTTTATTGGTTCTACTTGTAAGCCTTTCAGTTAACTTCGGCCTTAGCGCCCTTATGGAGAAGCTGACGGGAGAGAAGCAGAGAAAGATTATTAAGGCTGTCGGAGTACTATTTAACCTTGGGCTGTTATTCTACTTTAAGTATCTTGGTTTCTTCGTTGATAATATAAATGCCTTAACAGGGGCGACCCTTACGACAAAAGAGATATTGATGCCCATAGGAATCAGCTTTTTTACCTTTGGCCAGATTTCCTTTATTGTGGACAGAGCTAATGGCGATGCGCCTCATTATCCGTTACTTCAATATGTCATGTACATGGTTTATTTTCCCAAGCTGATCCAGGGACCTATAGCATTTCACAAGGAAATGATCGATCAGTTCAAGGACAGGAACCTCAGAGTCTATGATTCAGACAGGATGGCAAGAGGAATGATGTCTTTTATCATCGGACTTGCCAAGAAGGTGATCCTTGCTGATAACCTCTCTAAGATTGTTAATTACGGCTTTCATTACACCTATTATCTTGATACCCTGACAGTTATCGTAGTCATGCTCTCCTATACCTTCCAAATTTATCTGGACTTTTCGGGATATTGTGACATGGCAAGCGGAGTCAGCCTGATGCTCGGTTATGAGCTTCCGGTCAACTTCAATTCTCCCTATAAAGCGTCTACGGCAAAAGAGCTGTGGCAGCGCTGGCACATGACTCTTTCAAGATTCTTTATTAAATATGTGTATATCCCTCTTGGTGGCAGCAGAAAAGGCAAAGTCCGCACAATGCTCAATGTCCTTATAGTATTTGTTCTGAGCGGCCTTTGGCACGGAGCCGGTTGGACCTATATCTGCTGGGGACTTATGCAGGGACTTCTAGTAGTCTGGGATAACCTTGGAATAGTGGGAATAAAGAATAGCGAAGGCAGGAATGCGAAGTATTTATTCAGGGAAAAACCACTGCTCACCATTCCGAAATGGCTTGGCAATACACTTACTTTCCTGATGTTTGTAATATCCCTCATTTTTTTTGGCTCCCAGAATATGACCTATGCGTTCCAGATGTTTAAAAGGTTCTTTTTCTGGACCTATCCGGGATTTCTGTACAGAACGGCACAGAACCTGGAGATTGCAGAGAACTACGTGTTCAGACAGCTCTTTTCTCAGCTGGGAAAAGACTCTATGACTATAGTTATATATATGGTTACGATGCTGGTTCTTCTTGCAGTCAGCGGCTTTGTCATGACTAGAAAGAACACTCAGGAAATCATAAAGGAAACAACCTTTGATAAAAAGACTATTGCATGGATGACAATCCTGTTTATATGGTCCTTTGTTTCCCTTTCAAACGTAAGTACCTTCATTTACTTCCAGTTTTAATTTAAAGAAAGCACATAAATGTCAGAAAGAAATAACAAAGCATCAAACTTCATAAAGAAACTTATCCTGTGTATAATCACAGTGCTGATCCTGATAGCAGCGGTGGTCTTTGCTCTTGACCCCTTTTATCACTATCACAAGCCCTGGTTTGGCTTAAAAGCGGTGCTTCATGACAAGGAATATCAGTGCGTGGGCACTCTAAGAAACTTCGACTACGACACTCTTTTAGTGGGCTCCTCAGTTATGGAAAACAACAATAATGCCTGGTATGATGAGGCTTTTGGCGGGACTTCAATAAAAGCCATAAGATCCTACGGAGCTACGGCGGATTTGTGCTACCTCATGGATGTAGCCTATGAGAATCACGACATTAAAAGAGTATTTTATAACATTGATCCATCTTCACTTTCTGCTTCAGCAGAGACAACCTATGAATCTACCGGTTGTCCGATGTATCTGTACGACAAAAATCCTTTTAATGATGTGCAGTATCTTTTCAACAAGGACGTACTTCTTACCAAGATACCATATCAGCTGGCGAACTCTTTTATTGGTAACTATGATGAGGGGCTTTCCTATAACTGGGCTAAGTGGAAGAGCTTTAACAAAGAAATGGCCCTTGGTCTTTACACCAGAAAAAAAGACACTGCGCCAATGATGGAAGAAACGGCTTATCAGAAAGAGCTTGATGCCAACATAGCTCTTTTGACAACTGAGGTTAAGGAACATCCTGAGACAGAGTTCATTTTCTTTTACCCGATATATTCCATGCTATGGTGGGATGGAATAATCCAGACAGGCGAAAGAGATGCCTACATCTACAATGAGATCCAGATGACAAATGCACTTCTTCAGTATGATAACGTAAGGATTTTCTGCTTCCAGAGTGAGGAGGAAGTAGCCACAAACCTGGATAACTACATGGATACTATTCATTTTTCCCAGGATATCAACAGGCTTATGCTTGACCAGATAATTGCGGGGGAGTATGAAATGACAGTGGATAATTACGTGGAAGTCCTTGAAGGCGTAAGGGATTTTTCTGAAAAAGTTTCAAAAGAGTACATAGTTCCTTATCTGGAGCAGGGACTTATAGCGCACGAAGAGTAAAAATGATATACTATACTCCGATACAGTAAATTTTTATGTTAGGAGTATAGTATTTTTTATGATCTATAAGACAAAAGGCACCTGCTCAACACAGATCGATATTGATGTTGAGGATGGAATTATCAAAAATGTAAGTTTTACAAACGGATGTAACGGCAACCTTCAGGGAGTTTCAAGACTTGTTGAGGGGATGAAGGGCGAAGATGCCATCAAAGAGCTTCGCGGAATAAAGTGCGGATCAAAGAGCACATCATGTCCTGACCAGCTTTCTTACGCAATCGAGGAAGCTTTGAAGCAGGCTAATGCATAACAGATTTGGAAGAAGGTAATAAAGTGAGCGATACAGCTACTAAGAGAATAGTACTTACAGGTGGTGGAAGCGCCGGCCATGTAACGCCTAATATAGCGCTTATCCCGGCACTTAAGGAAGCAGGATTTGAGATCTTTTACATCGGCTCCTACAACGGAATAGAGAAAAAGCTTATTGAGGATTACAACATTCCTTATTTTGGAATCTCGACAGGAAAGCTTCGCAGATATTTCGATCCAAAGAACTTTTCAGACCCCTTCAGGGTGCTCAAGGGCTTTTCAGAGGCGATATCACTTCTAAAGAGAATTCATCCGGACATCATTTTTTCAAAGGGCGGATTCGTAAGTGTTCCTGTCGTAAGGGCAGCAGGCTTTTTGAAAATTCCTTATATTGTACATGAATCTGATATTACGCCGGGACTTGCCAATAAACTCAGCATGACCGGGGCAAAGAAAATATGCTGTAATTTCCCTGAAACCCTTAAGGTTCTTCCTGCAGATAAGGCAATCCTTACAGGAACGCCTATAAGAGAAGAGCTTAGCCAGGGTTCAAGAGAAGTCGGAAAACAGCTTTGCGGATTTACCGATGACAAGCCGGTGCTTATGGTAATCGGCGGAAGTCTCGGTGCACAGTCTGTAAACGAGACTGTAAGATTTGCACTTCCAAGGCTTCTTCCACAGTTCAATGTCGTTCATATCTGCGGAAAAGAGAAGATGGACAACTTAAAGCTGTCTGTTCTGGGCTACAAGCAGTTTGAATATGTAAAGAATGAGCTTAAGGATCTTTTTGCCATGGCAGATGTGGTGGTTTCAAGAGCCGGTGCTAATTCAATCTGCGAGCTTTTAGCTCTAAAAAAGCCCAATATCCTTATTCCGCTGTCACCAAAATCCAGCAGAGGCGACCAGATGCTGAATGCCAGATCTTTTGAGCAGCAGGGTTTCTCAATGGTTATCGACAATGATGAACTGGATGAGGATATCTTGGTGGAGAGCATAGAGGATCTTTACGAGAACAGGGAGAAATATCTCGAAAACATGAGTAAGAGTAGCCTCCATAGTGCTACAGATACCATTGTGAAGATCATTCTCGACGAGTTACAATAATCGATTTAAAGAGTCAAGGCAGTGCTTTGGCTCTTTTTTGAAATAAGCTATTACCTAGCAGGAAGTGATAATGACAACATTCAGAAGAAAAGAAGTTTTGGCAATACTCTTGTCAGTATTTCTCCTTTCGGGCTGCAGTATTGGTCCGGGGGCAAATATCATGCAGACCTCAAGTATTTTTGCCATGGATACCATAATGGAGCTTCAGGCTTATGGCAATGAGCAGGTGCTGACAGATGCTGAGGGTATCATAAGGAACATAGAAAAAAAGGTATCTGTTACAGATGAAGGAAGTGAAATAAGCGCTCTTAACAGGGAGGGGAAGGCTACGCTATCGGAAGAAACAGCAGAGCTTTTCACGGGAGCCTTAGAGATATGCAAAGAAACCGAAGGAGCTCTTGATATATCAATCTATCCGGTTTTAAAGACCTGGGGATTTACCACTTCTGAGTATCAGGTTCCGTCAGAAAATGAGCTGGAAACGCTCCTACAAAAGGTTGATTATCGGAAGATATCCTTGTATGGCAATGCAGTTTTCATCGAGGATGGGATGCAGATTGACTTAGGGAGCGTGACAAAGGGCTATACCAGTAACAAAATAGCTGACTATTTCAGGGAGCAGGGTGTAACCTCGGCCCTTATAAATCTCGGAGGTAATGTTCAGTGCATTGGTTCAAAGCCAAATGGCGAAGACTGGAAGGTGGCAATAAAGAGCCCATATAACGACAGTAAGACCGGAGTTTTTGCGGTTATTGCGGCAAAGGATAAAGCTATAATAACTTCCGGCGGGTATGAGAGATATTTTGAGGAAAATGAGGAGACCTACTGGCATATCCTTGATCCAAAGACCGGAAAGCCTGCCAAAAACGGACTTATATCCGTAACGATCATTGGAGGGGACGGGCTTATGTGTGACGGCCTGTCTACAGCTCTTTTCGTAAAAGGATTAGACGGGGCGATAGATTACTGGAAGACCCATGGAGATTTTGATGCGGTGTTTATCACTGATGATGGAGAAGTATACATTACTTCCGGCATTGAAGCTTCTTTTTCCTTGGCTTCAGAGTACTATGACAGAAAAGTTACAGTAATATCGAAATAGAAACGAAAAGAGTGGCCTTTTTAACGGGCCACTCTGATATTTTGTATTGAATTAAAAGATTTAGCTTACTGCGTTGATAAGTATCTCAGATGCATCGTAGCTATATGTAGTAACGCCCTTTTCTGTTGTCATTTCACCGGGGCTAAGAAGCAGATCGGTGTCATTGGATAAGTACATCTCTGAAAAATCAACCATCTTATCGTCTTCATAGAACAGTACGATAGCCATAGCTTCTATGGTATAAATTGATGATTTATTGGTACCATAGACTGTTACTGTTCCGTTCCCATCATCAGAAAACTTGGCATCAAGTAATTCAGTACAGGGCTGATCCAAATAGTTATCCATATCCTTATCTACAATCAGATTGTAATCATAGTTGGTTGCACTGTCTGAGGCCTTTGTAAAAGGAGCAACCAGAGCATAACTGTCACCGGAGCCCAATAATATCAAACTGGATTTGACTGTTTCAAGCTTTTTTCTCTTAGGAGTAAATGAAGATGCCTGCATATAAACTGCGCAGTCATACATACTGTCATTTCTGACAAGAACAATCAGGAACATATTTCCATCTATGCCAAAAGATGAAAACTCGTCATAGGGAGTTACGCCTTTTACTGCTTTGGAAGGTGAGGTAGCAAAAACTGTAGAGCTGAATAACATTGAAAGTGTAAGGATCATTATTACTGCAAGACGGATTTTTTTCATTAGAACCTCCTGTTCTGTGCGTTAGGGGTATCATCTTCATTATAGGGTAAATGCCGAAAAACAGTACTAATATATCTATAAAATTGAATGAAAAGATTATAAAAATGGGCTGAAAAGAAAACTGGGTATTGACCAAAAATTGGTTTTAGGTTATAGTTTGCTTGTCACGGAAAACGTTTTCCTAAAGGAGAATTATAATGAACAGAAGTGCCATATATCACAGAATGTCAGAACAGTACTGCTATTGTCTAGATAATGACCACCTGATAATCAATATCAAAACAGGATATGATGTCGATAAAGTGTTTATCATATACGGCGACCCCTACGAGGCGGGGATTATGGGCGGAAACGAGCGCTGGAGCGGAAAAAGAGAAGAAATCTGCTTCAAGAAGAGATTAAAGGATCACATATGGTGGACCACAACTTTAGTGCCCCGGTACAAGAGATGCAAGTATTACTTCGAAATTCAGAGCGGCGATGAGTGCATGTACTTCTTTGAGGATGGTTTTTACACAGAAGAGGAGATGAACCAGGAGGGCAAGACTCTTTCATATTTTATAATGCCCTGGATGAACTCGGCGGACGTCTGCAGAACCCCTGCCTGGGTAAATGATACGGTGTGGTATCAGATCTTTCCCGAGAGATTCTGCAACGGGGATCACAGCATAGATCCTGAAGGCGTAATGGAATGGCAGACAGGAGAGGTTGGATTCCATGACTACTACGGCGGAGATATAAGGGGAATAAGAGATAAAATCCCTTATCTTAAGGAACTTGGCATTACCGGCATTTATCTCAATCCCATATTTGAGGCCCACAGTAACCACAAATACAACACCAGAGATTACAGGAAGGTGGATCCTCACTTTGGCACCAACGAGGACCTTAGGGCCCTGGTTGACGAGGCACATGCAGCCGGAATAAGAGTGATGCTGGATGCGGTTTTCAACCACACAGGCGCAGATCACACCATGTGGTTGGACATCCAGGAAAAGGGACAGGAATCTGAATACGCCGACTGGTACATGATAAACAAGTGGCCTGTTGAGCATGGACGCGACACAAGAGACGGCAGATACTATTCGTTTGCCTTTACTGAGTACATGCCAAAGCTCAACACCAACAACCCTGCGGTTCAGGAGTACCTTCTTGATATCATCAGATTCTGGATCGAGACCTTTGACATTGACGGACTTCGCTTTGACGTGGGGAACGAAATTTCTCACTCATTCCTCAAGGCCATCAGATACATGACAAGCCATATGAAGGATGATTTCTATCTTCTGGGCGAGATCTGGCACGACTCCATTTCGTGGCTTCAGGGAGATGAGTATGACTCTGTCATGAACTATCCCCTGACAACTGCCATAGCGGATTTCTGGGTCTACAAAAACCGCGGCAGAGAGACCTTTGAATACGATATAAACAGGTGCTTCACCATGTACTACTCACAGGTTAACGACGTGCTCTTTAACCTCCTGGATTCTCACGACACCAACAGGCTTCTGGACAAGGCACAGCACAACATAGATGTTTTTTACCAGCAGCTGGCAGTTCTTTTTACAATGCCGGGAAGCCCCTGCATCTATTACGGAACCGAAGTTGCCATGGACGGGTCCTTTGACCCGGACTGCCGCAGATGCATGCCATGGGATGAGATTGATGCAGGTAAAAGAGCTGATGAACTCACTGAGATGAAGAACCTCATCGCAATGAGGCACAGGCTGCAGTCCTGCAAGAGCAGGAATTTCCATTTTCCCAACGACGTACCCGGGGACAGGGTGATTTCTTATCTCAAGATTGGGGAGAATGAGACAATCGGGGTTTACCTCAACTGTGAGGAAGAGGATGTAACAATAGAGTGCTCTGAGTTCTCGGAGGTTGTTTATTCCCGCAAGTGGAATAAGGGTGAAGATGGAAGCGGAGTGTTGGAAAAAGATGGTATTTTGATCGTGAGGAAATAACATTAGAGGGACGGGGCTGTCACAAAGCGACAGCCCCGTATTTTTATCATCTCTGATACAAGAATTATTCTCTTTAAAATCTAATGAAAACATGATTCTTAATTTATCATTCCTTGCTTTTTCTAGACTCTTCAAGTTCGTCTTGGTATCCTGCAATAATAATACCTGCCGGTAATGCTACAATAGCGATTCCCAACACAGCCGAAATCATCGTTATAAGCTTTCCAATAGAACTAGTAGCATAAACATCACCATATCCCACGGTTGTTAAAGAGATAGTCGCCCAGTAAATCGCATCGTACATAGTTGGGAAAGTCTCAGGCTCTGCATTGAAGATAACGAGTGCAGAAATCAAGACATAAGCTACTGCAAATCCGCATACAACAATAAGGCTATCCTTTTGCTTTTTGAACACATTGACTATCATAGTGATATTTTTTGAATATCTGAAAGCCTTAAATATTCTAAATACTTTGAAAGTCCTCATAAGCCTAAAGATTTTTAACAGTCGAAAGCCACGTTTAAGAACAGTTATAGATGGCAAAATTGACAGTAAATCAATAAGTGCCATCACTGTGAATGGATATAACACAAAAGATATAGCTCCTCTTTTAAGTTTTAAATCTGCGGTAAGCAATCTCAATATGTAATCCACTATAAAAACGACAACTGTTACCCTGTCAATAATACTAAACGCAGCTACCTCTTCATGTGACCAAAGGGGAATAATGCTGATAATAATTGTAGCCATCATAAAGAAATCATAAGCTCTGCTTAGCTTATCATTTTCTTCGCCCACTTCGATAACCTGAAATATACGTTCTCTCATAAAGATACTCCATATATGATGAAATGCTTTATTATAAATACGAAAAAGCATGTGAACTGCTCCACACGCTTTTTCGATTTATGAATCTGGTTCCCCAAATGATCAACATCGTATCGAAAGAACTATTATTCTAGAAAAACGGCATATAGATAATCTAAAAACCATTCTGCTCTGCACCATATGTTGCTTGTTCTGTGGTAAATCCTTCATATTCAAGTTGTTCAATCAATCCGCTCTTAGAGAACGAAGAAAATGATAAGTAATCGGCAGCCTTTTTTACAGCTTGCTCTTTCCAATCAGCGCCACAATTATCAGCACCATATGTCGCTTCTTCTTTTGTGAAGCCTTCATATTCTAACTGCTCTATTAATCCAGTATACGAAAATGCTGTAAAAGATAGATAATCTTTAGCTTTCTGTAAAGCATTTTTCTGACCGACAGTCTCACCTGATGAGCTAAAAGTATCTTGTTTAGTCCCAGTATTATCGGAGTTTCCAGAAGAACCAGTCTCAAATAATATATCTGCTGCATATGTTGCCTGTTCTTTTGTGAACTTTTCGTACTCTAATTGTTCAATTAAACTATCATGTGAAAATGAAGTATACGATAAATAATTTTCTCCTTTAGCCACCGCTTGTTCAAACCAATCAGCTCCACAGTTATCTGCAGCCCATGTTGCATCCTCTGTGCTAAATTTTTCAAATTCCAATTGTTCTATAAGACCATCATGTGAAAATGCAGTGTAACTAAGATATGACAATGCCTTTTTATATGCATTTTTTTGTCCGACAGTCGCATTTTCAAGAATGCTGTCTTCCTTGGACGTTTTAGACTTATCTTCTATTTTTGATTCAGAAGATGCTTTTGATTCAGTAATTGTTTTTGATTCGGAGGATGCTTTTGATTTGACTTCAGTAGTAGTATCTATTTTAGCTTCAGTAGTTGATTTTTGTACTTCAGATTGTTCTGTCGTAGTAGATTTTGTATTACTTGTAGATGAAGAACTATCACTGCGGTTTGTTGAACCTATCACAAGAATAAGTATCCAAAATACCACTGTAACAGCAATCTTTACCTTAATATCCCATTTATTTTTCTTTCTCCATATAAGAATCATAACAGGCGCAGGGAAAAAGAATATCCAACCTAATACCCACCAAAGAGTATTCTTCTTCTGAGGTTCAGCGTTTGCTTCAGAATCAGGATACCATGTATGACCACAATCTTGACAAAATCCTACTGTCCTATGGACTACTTGCTTTGAGTTCTTTCCTTTAACTTCACCATGATTTTCTCTATTGAACTTTATATTTGTACTACCACATTTGGGACATCCATTCTTTTTTAGCTGTTCACCTTCTCTTTTCATTTCTAGAGATATAGTTGATCCGCAAAAATCACATACATTATTCGTTCCTATTTCTGCTCCACAATTTGGACATTTCATATATTATTCCTCCTTGAATCATCATGAAACTCTATGACCAGAGCAACAAAACGGCGCTAATTCCTCTGAGTATAACTTCAATAATATTATCTCGCTAAAGACTCTGCTATCCAATAAAATACAAATAAAAAATGATTGAAATTAAATTTATATTTCTTCTTTATACAATCAACATACCATAATCATTATTTAGAAAATAAAAAGAGAACTGAAAACACTCGCCTTCAGTTCTCAATATAATATGGTCAACTCAAATGTTATAGCTTACTAATCATCTCCAGAACTAACGCTGCGCAGTCCTTTGCGGCCTTAGCCTCAAAAACAGGGTAATCTACGATGTCGCTACCATCGGCCTTGTCGGAAATTGCACGGATGATAAGGAAAGGAATATTGTTGAGGTAACAACCCTGTGCAATAGCAGCGCCTTCCATTTCAGTACACATTCCGTCAAAGTCTTTTTTGATGCCATCCTTTATTTCTTTTGAACTTATGAACTGATCACCGCTGCATACTCTTCCTTCAAAAACTCCAAGGTCAGGAGCAGCGGATTTAATCGCAGTTTTTGCTTTTTCTCTTAGCTCTTTATCTGCGGTAAAAGCTGCTGTTCCCAGCTGAGGAACTTCGCCTTTTTTATATCCAAATACTGTAGCATCAACGTCGTGATAGCAGGCATCGGTTGAGAGTACAATATCTCCTATATTGATACGGGCATCAAGAGACCCTGCAACTCCAGAATTAATCACATGAGTTACGTTAAATAGGTCCACAAGAATCTGTACACAGATGCCAGCATTAACCTTTGCAATTCCGCTTCTTACTACAACTACCTCAGTGTTTCCGATAGTTCCTTCAAAGAATTCCATGGAAGCCTTTTTAACAGTATTTTTAATGTTCATCTTACTTTTGAGGGTTTCAACCTCAACTTCCATTGCTCCGATAATTCCTATTTTCATATAATTATCCTTTCTACTTCGTAATACTAAATCTGCGGACCTTTTCAGCCCGCAGATAAATTGACTTATTCAGGATAAACCAGATGTTTCTCATCAATGTTTCTCAGAGTGTTATCGAGATATTTCTTAGCCAGGAATTTAGCCATTCCAAGGTTCATATCAAGATAATTGCCGCAGTCCCTGGCACTGGCTCCGGGAACCTCTCCCTCGAAAGTGCTCATGAACTCATACATTCTTGTAATAAGAGGAACAATATCTTTTGAATCAAGGTCTCCTGCAAGAACCACATAGAATCCGGTTCTGCATCCCATTGGTCCAAAGTATATAGTTCTGTCCTTGTACTCCGGATCGTTTCTAAGGAAGGTCGCACCAAGATGCTCCATTGTGTGAACTTCCGCAGTGTTCATCACAGGCTCTTTGTTAGGAGCTGTCATTCTGAGGTCAAAAGTGGTAATAGTCTCTGCGCCGACTTTGTCCTTTCTGGAAACATAGATTCCAGGCTCTAAATCTAAATGATTAACTGTAAAACTCGCGATTTTTTCCATTTTCTTTAATCCTTTACCGGTTCATTAAATACTTCATACGAATCTCTGAGGTACTCACGGATATTATTATAATCGCGATTGGCTATGGCTGTATAGAGGGTATCTACCAAAAATAGCTGAGCGAATCTTGAACTGGTGATTCCACTCTTTTTATCTATTTCAGGAGAAGTTGCAAAAAGAACGTGGTCGCAGCCGGTGGTAAGCGCATTGTTTCCAAGCTTTGTAATGCCGATGGTTACTGCCTCTTTTCCTTTTGCAATGTTGAAAAGATGCATGATTTCTTTGTTTTTTGCATTGTCGCTAAAGAAAATTGCCACATCGTTTGGACCTATCTGGGACAGAGTCATCATGTTCATATGATGATCCTGATTATATACAACGTTATAGTGTATGCGAAGAAGCTTACAGTAGAGGTCGTACGCAGCCACTGACGCAGTACCAACACCGAATATCTGGATCTGCTTTGCGGCAACAATCTTTGTTACCACATCACTGAAGGTTCCGGCATCAAAAAGCCTGTAGGTGGTCTGAACCGCCTGAACACTTGTGGCACAGATATTATCAGCAATTGATTGAAGAGAAGTGTACTCATTTACATCCTTAAAGGCAATCTTTGGGCCGCCCTTATCTGCCTGCGCAAGGGATGTATTTGCCTCTGCATAATAGGCATTCTTAAGATCTTTAAGACCATTATATCCGATAGCCTGCGCAAATCTTGTCCAGGCAGCCTGGGTGGTTCCGGACAGTCTAGCCAGCTCTTTAATAGGATATTGGAAAAGATCGTCCTTTCGTTCTAATACGTAATCCGCAACCAGCCTTTCTGAGGTTGGAAGAGAATGATAACAGCTTTTTATCTTCTCACTGACAATATTCATAAACACCTCTCATTATGTAAATCGGATAAAAAATAGACGGATTTCCACTACATAAATAGTATACAGCAAAAAGAATTTCATTTTCGAAATAAATTTTCAAACTTTTAATAAGGAATCATTAAACTTTTATAAAATTAGGGAAAAAGTCTGACATTTATGTTATATTCGATATTAGGCAGAGTTATAGGCTGCATGGGAATTTGCGGCCAGAATAATACATTTCTTTTTACTACGAAAGGAGACTGAAATTATGAAATGGGTATGTCAGGTTTGCGGTTATGTTCATGAGGGAGATCAGCCACCGGAGGCTTGTCCTGTATGTAAAGCTCCTGCAGAGAAATTCACAAAGCAGGAAGGCGAAAAAGTATGGGCATGCGAACATGTAGTAGGTGTTGCTTCCAGTGCACCTGAAGAGATTAAGAATGGCCTTCGTGAGATGTTCAACGGAGAATGTACAGAAGTTGGAATGTACCTTGCGATGGGAAGAGTTGCTACTCGTGAGGGATATCCTGAAATTGGCGCATTCTTTGAAAAAGCTGCTTGGGAGGAAGCTGAGCATGCTGCTCATTTCGCAGAGCTCCTTGGAGAAGTTGTAACAGATTCCACCAAGAAAAACCTGGAACTTCGTGCAGATGCTGAATATGGCGCTACACAAGGCAGAGCAGATCTTGCCAAGAAGGCTAAAGCTCTTGACCTCGACGCTATCCACGATGCTGTACATGAAATCGGTAGGGACGAGGCTAGACACGGCAAGGCATTCGCAGGTCTCCTTAAGAGATATTTTGGATAATAAATCTAAAAAAATAGGAGGTGCGACTATCGCACCTCCGTTTTTGTGATCAGATATTAAGAAGCTTACTATACTCAGCCAAAGCGCCGTCGGTCTCGTGAGCAAGAACTTTCTTGGCAAGAACCTTACCAAGCTGAACACCTTCCTGGTCGAAGGAGTTGATGTTCCATACAAAGCCCTGGAACATAACCTTGTTCTCGAAGTGAGCAAGAAGAGCGCCAAGAGATTTAGGATTAAGCTCTTCACCAACGATGATGCTTGAAGGACGACCTCCCTTAAAGTTCTTGTTGAGGTTCGCATCCTTCTTGCCGCAGGCAAATGCAACGATCTGAGCAGCAACGTTAGCGCAGAGCTTCTGCTGGCTGGTGCTGTCCTGAATGTTAACATCATTTCTGAGCTGGCTGTTCTTGAAGCCGATAAACTGAAGAGGAATAATATCAGTTCCCTGATGGAGCAGCTGATAGAAACTGTGCTGTCCGTTTGTACCGGGCTCACCGAAGATAACAGGTCCTGTTACATAGTTTATAGGCTCGCCGAAGCGGTTAACGCTCTTACCGTTGGATTCCATATCAAGCTGCTGGAGATGAGCCGGAAAACGGCTAAGTCCCTGTGAATATGGAAGGACTGCTGTGCTGTCATAGCCAAGGACATTTCTCTCATAGAAGCCGATCATGGCATCAAGCATTGCAGGGTTTGAAAGAAGATCTTTGTTTGTGGCAAGCTTATCTTCCTCTGCAGCGCCATCGAGGAACTCGGCAAATACATCAGGACCGAATGCCAGTGAAAGAACAGCTCCGCCTACTCCTGAAGTTGAAGAGTAACGGCCGCCGATATAATCATCCATGAAGAACGCTTCAAGGTAGTTGTCGCTCTTTGCAAGAGGTGAAGTCTCGGAAGTAACAGCAATCATGTGCTTTGATGAATCAAGACCTGCCTTCTTAAGAGCATCTATTACAAAGGATTCATTTGTCAGAGTCTCAAGAGTTGTTCCTGACTTGGAAACAAGGATAAAGATTGAGTGAGCAACATCTACACTGTTAAGAACAGCAGATGCATCATCAGGATCAACGTTGCTGATGAATTTTGCCTCCATCTTGAAATTGCCGGTTCTGTGAGCCCAGTTCTCAAGTGCAAGGTACATAGCTCTTGGACCAAGATCTGATCCACCGATACCGATCTGTACTACAGTAGTAAACTTCTCACCCTTCGCATTTGTGATCTCTCCGGAATGAACCTTATTTGCAAAAGCAGCGATTCTCTTCTGTTCCTTAACATAGAATTCACGTTTGTCTACGCCGTCAGCAACAACATTTTTGCCAAGCTGACCTCTTGTAAGCTGGTGAAGAACCATACGCTTCTCACCGGTATTTATTACTTCTCCGTTATAAAGAGCTTCATATTTTTCAGAGAGCTGAGCTTCTTTTGCCAGTTCTGAAAGAGCAGAAAGAACATTGTCATCAACCTCTTTAGCGGCGTAGTTGTAAGACATTCCACCAGCCATAGGAACTGAGTATTCTTTAACTCTTTTGGCGCCGTTTTCGCCTGACATTACAGAAGCCAGGTCTACTTTAGCGACCTTTTTAAGCTCTTCAAAAGAATTAAGGGTATCAAGATTTTTCCAGTTTACCATTGCAAGACCTCCTCAGGTATCGGGCTATTAATATTTTGTTTTTGATGGAAAACGTATTCCACATCCGTTTAAAAGTGTATCATTGATGGATATTCATAGCAATAAGCAAGCAGTAAATTAATACATAAGTTCATTTTTTTATAAATTTTTCATTCGTTAACGTTTTTATGTTATAATTTTATTAGGTATACTTTAAACTACCCAGGGGGATATGATGCGATTTCGTACAAAGCTGATAATTACGTCGCTGGCGCTAGTTATTATACCTGTGGTTCTGGCAATTGGATCATATTTGGCAATCGGCAGATACCTGTTTTATGAGCAACGGGTTCAGGAGTTGTCCGGCAATGTGGATTACGGGATGATTTCGGATCCAAGCGAAGCCTTTTCGGAAATGGCAGACGAGGTATCCCATGATGTGGCGCTTGCTCTTTTGATTAATCCATATGTACTTGAGGACACTACGTTTCTTGAGAGCCTGGATCAGAAGATTGCATCTAAATATTCTTTTTTACTTGTATTAAAGGATGGGGATGTATATTATGCGGCCAATCTGGATCGGGCTAAGGATGTAATGGATGAATTACCGGGATACGGCAATAACGTTCGTGGAATTTATTACACGCAGTCCAAACATCTGGTAAAACAGATCGATTTTCCTTTTTCCACAGGTGAGCAGGGAAGCCTCTATATTATATCTGGCATCAGAACGGCGCTTACCGCGTCACTTGTAATCTATATGGGAATAGCCATTATTCTGATATTGCTGATCACCAGCCTTCTTCTTACCATGTGGATAGGCAGGAGCTTTTTCAGACCGATCGATGAGCTCAATGTAGCGATGCAGCATATTCAGGATGGCAACTTCGACTACATGCTTCCGACGGATGTCAAGGAAAAGGGCGAGATCGGAGCCATGTACCGCAATTATGAGGATATGAGACTCAGGCTCAAGGAATCTGCGGAAGAGAAGATTGAGCGAGAGAAGCAGAACAAAGAACTTATCAGTAACATATCCCATGATCTAAAAACACCTATCACTGCTATAAAGGGCTACTCGCAGGGACTTATAGAAGGAGTCGCTGACAGTCCGGAGAAGCAGATGAAATATATCAAGATTATTTATAGCAAAGCCAATGATATGAATAATCTTATAAATGAGCTTACACTTTACTCAAGCATAGACAATAACAGAATTCCTTACAATTTTGTAAAGATTAATGTGGCAGACTATTTTGGCGATTGTATCGAGGAAATCGGAGCGGACTTAGAGAGCAAGTCGATACAGCTTAATTATTCGAACCTGACCGGGCCTGAAACGCAGATAGTTGCGGATCCCGAACAGATAAAGAGGGTGGTCAACAACATTGTAAGCAACAGCGTCAAATATCTTGGTAGAGATGACGGGACAGGTCAGATCGATATCAGGATACTGGATGAGGTGGATTCCATAAGAGTCGAGATTGAAGATAACGGAAAGGGTATCGCCCAGAAGGACATACCGAATATCTTTGACAGGTTTTACAGAACAGATGCATCCCGCAATTCAAAGCAGGGTGGAAGTGGCATAGGATTATCAATTGTAAAGAAAATAATAGAAGATCATGGCGGATATATTTGGGCGACAAGCCATGAAGGTGAAGGGACCTGCATGCATTTCGTATTGCGTAAATTCGTAGAGTATGCGGACAACCCTGAAGCTGTAACTGTTGAGAATCAAGTATAAAAAATCGCAGAAAGGTAGAAGTGTATGAGCAGAATACTTATTGTTGAGGATGAGGAAGCCATTGCCGATCTTGAGAAGGATTATCTTGAACTTAGTGATTTCGAAGTAAAGATCGAGAACACAGGAGATGCAGGACTTGAGACAGCCCTGGCAGAAGATTTTGATCTGGTCATTCTTGACCTTATGCTTCCCGGCATGGATGGATTTGAAGTTTGTAAGCACATCAGGGAAAAGAAGGACGTGCCGATCCTTATGGTATCAGCCAAGAAGGATGATATTGATAAGATAAGAGGTCTTGGCCTTGGAGCTGATGATTACATCACAAAGCCTTTCAGCCCTTCAGAGCTTGTGGCAAGAGTAAAAGCGCATATGGCAAGATACTCAAGGCTTGTTGGATCCGGACATGAGTCCAATGATTATGTTGAGATCCGTGGTCTTAAGATTGATAAGACCGCCAGAAGAGTATATGTTGATGATGAGGAGAAGAGCTTTACAACCAAGGAGTTCGATCTTCTTACTTTCCTTGCAGAGAATCCAAATCATGTGTTTACCAAGGAAGAGCTTTTCCGTAAGATCTGGAACATGGATTCCATCGGAGATATTGCTACTGTAACAGTACATATCAAGAAGATCCGTGAGAAGATCGAATATGATACATCAAATCCACAGTATATTGAAACAATCTGGGGCGTTGGATACAGATTTAAGGTATGATTAAGTTACTGTTCAGACAGAAATGCGCACTCTGCTGCGCATTTCGTGAGAAAATGAATCAGGAGTGAGCGCATTCCTTCGACGAAGTCGAATTGGAATGAATGCGCGAATTCGTTACTGGAGCGAGCTGCAAGCGAGTGAACAGTAACATGATTAGAGCTCCTGCCTGGGATAAGCCGGGCAGGAGTTTTTTTCGTTAGGAATGCTCCGCGAATTGAAGCGCACTCGCGCGTGATAATATGAGAGAGATAAAATACATTTACGAAGACAATGATATACTTGTTTGCCATAAACCTTCCGGAGTAGCAACAGAAGGAGCAAAGGCATATACCATGGACCTTATAAGCAGTGCGAGAAATTATCTGGCCCGCAAAAACAGGCAAGGAAAGCCCCCCTATGTGGCTACGGTCCACAGACTTGATCAGCCGGTGGAGGGTGTTGTGGTTCTTGCCAAGACTAAAAAGGCAGCAGGAGATATTGCTTCCCAGATAAAGAAGCGTAGCACTGATAAATACTACTATGCCCTGTGCTATGGCATTGTTCCGGAGGATGAGGGGCATCTGTCAGATTACCTTGTAAGGACTGAAGACGGCCTTGCCAAGGTAATAAGCGAAAGAGAAAAAGACAGCTTAAAGGATTCCTGCATAACCCTGGAAAATGGCGATAAGTTACGGATCGTGGCAGGAGAAGCAAAAAAAGCAGAGCTGGATTATACAGTGATAAAAAGAACTGAGAACACGACACTTCTTAGAATCAAGCTTCTTACCGGGCGTTTCCATCAAATCAGGGTACAGATTTCCAATATGGGATACCCTATCCTCGGAGAAAAGAGATATGAAAGCAGGGAGTCAGCAGCATACTCCGAAGAACAGGGCATACGGGATATATGCCTTGTGAGCTATAAGTTTGCCCTTGACCACCCGACCACGAAAAAGAGGATGGAATTTGAGATTGTTCCAAACAACCTCCATATAAAAAGATTGTTGGGAGATTAACTGATGCTATACATTATACTTATGTGCAGCATTCTTCCGCTATATATGAAGAGCGGATATTATAAGCTTGGAGAAGCAAAGGCTCTCTGCTATATTGCGGTAAGCCTTTGCTTTTTTGTGCTTTATTTACCAAGGAGTATTAAACAAATAAGGAAGAATAAAGCAGATAATACATATGGGCGTATTCAGCTTATTTTTCTAATGGGAAATATAGCATCCGCACTGGTTTCACTTTTATTTTCTATGGATAAAAAGACAGCCTTTTGGGGATTTGAGGGCTGGAGATGCGGATTTTTGACGTTTCTTTTGATGCTGTTTTTCTGTTTTGTTTTCTCGCAGGCGGATATAAGAGATATCCCCAAAGCTGCTGTTTATGCGATATTGTTTGTCCCGGCGACTGAGTTTTTTCTTGGAATATTGGGAAGACTGGGTGTTAATCCAATTTCTTCATTGGCGACAGATTCCGGATTTCTTGCGACTATCGGCAATATCAACTGGTATTCGGGCCTTCTTTCAATCTTTGTGCCTGTTGGTATAGGTCTCATGTACACAAGAAGAGTTTTTTCAAAAGAATTCTATCTATGCGGAGTATACGTTGTTCTGGGGGAAGCGGCGCTCTTTTTACAGGGGAGCGAGGGAGCGGCGCTGATCATTCTGGCAAGCTATATTCTTTTACTGTTTATCTCTGTTGCAGACAGGGAAAAGCTGAAAAATTTCATGATTCAGCTCTTTGTACTTGGTTTCTCCATGACTGTTGTAGGCATCATCATGACCGTATGGGGAACAAGGTATACCTACGATGATAACCTTCTTGTGAGAATCTGCCGGATGAATATCGGCATTATCATTATGGCAGCAGCATTTTTTGCATACAGACTTATCAGATTGTTTGAAGAAATAAAGGTAAGTTACAAAAGAAAACTCTTGCAGCGTATTTTCATGGCGGCAGCAGGAGTGTTTCTTGTGAGCTGCTTTGTCACCTTTATACTAAGATTTGATGATGATTTTGGAAATGGCCGGGGAATCATCTGGAGGATATGTGCAGATATTTTTATGAATTTTTCACCCTGGCAGCAGGTAGTGGGGGTAGGACAGGATTGTCTCTATTCCTATGCCCTGAAAGACCCTGTTTGGAGCAGCTCCTTTGAAAATGTATTTTCAGGTGAAATGCTGACAAATGCTCACTGCGAGCTACTGACCACACTGATAGAGCGTGGACTTATCGGTGCTATTGTATATATTGGACTTTTTGTAAGCACTATTACCGGCCTTTTTAAGGCAAAAGAAAAGGAGCCTGCAGCCATAATCTGCATGCTCCCTATAGTTTCGTATTTTGTTTTCAGTCAGATCTCCTTTTCCCAGATAATGTCAACTCCCTATGTATATATTCTCATTGGGCTTTCGATGGGAATCATCAAAAGAGCAGACTTAGGGCAGAGAAGGAATTACGATTGAATCGTCCAGCTCATGGAAGAAGGTCCTGGTCTCGACGATTCCGTAAAGTGCCTCTTTGTACTCAAAGCGGAATCTATCGTTGATATTGTCTTCTCCGTACATTCTTACGCGACCCATGTAGGCGTTGATGGTTGAAACATAACGCTTATCCTGGTCAAACCTCTTTATGATCTCGTCCTTTCTGCGGCGTGGATGCTTGGACGCAAATTTCCTGATATCCAGCTGAAGGTCTACAGGCAATTCACGCTCTCTTTCGCGAATAGCATCATGATATTTGGCATAGGTTTCCTCGTCAATCTTCTCGAAGCGATCAACAAACTCCAGACAGCCTGCGCCATCAGGCATAATAAGACGCACTCTGTCAGGGCCGTAGACGTCTTCTACCATGCCCACAACTTGAGGAATTAATGGCTTGCCGTTGTAATCGAGAATGATGACTTTATCCCCTTTTTTGTACATGTACACCTCCGATGATCAGAATCATGTTGTCAGTAACAGTAACAAAAAAACCATATGCGTAATATCATATAAATATTATACCATGAAACTACTGATTTTGCTTGATTCCCTGTTGCTTTTGAAGGCTTTTGGGAAGAGTTTTGGGGAGGGTGACAACAAAGCGTATAAGCTTATCTCCGTCCCTTAGAGCCTCTATCGAGCCGCCGTGGGAAGTGGCTATGGCCCTTGCTACAGAAAGACCAATGCCGTAGCCGCCGGTATCACGGCTTCTTGAGGAGTCTGCACGATAAAATCTGTCAAACAAGCGATCAAGGTTTCCCTCAGGAACAGAATCGCAGGTATTTGATACCTCCAGGGTTATATTTTTGTCTTTTGAAAGAGAAAGGTGAATATTGCCGGTTTCATCGGCATATTTGATAGCGTTATCCAAAAGCAGCGATGTCAGCTGGTTTAAGGAATTTCTGTCTCCTGTAATATGTATTCCGTCCTCAATATCGACCTGATATTTCTTGTTCTTGGCCTCAGCCATAGCCTGGAAGGAAGTAGCTGTTTCTTTTACAGTAGCGCTAAGATCAAAATCGGAGAAAACAACATGCATTCGCTCTTCGTCCATCCTGGAGAGGGTCAGCAGGTTTTTTACCAGACTGTTCATGCGCTTTATCTGATTGCGGATACTCTGGGTCCACTCATTTTGTCCGGATTCAAGCTCTAAAACATCAATGTTTGCGGAGATTACAGCAAGAGGAGTCTTGAGCTCGTGGCCGGCATCTGTAATAAAGCGTTTCTGCTTTTCTAAAGATTCCACAACCGGAGCAACAGCCTGACTTGAGAAAACAAATACCAGGATAAACATTGCAATGAGAGCAAATAATCCAACAAGTAAGGATCTGAAAAGCAGGTTGTAGATATTTATAAGAGAAATACTCATATCAATAAAAACAACGAACTCATTTCCCTGGTTGTTGGTGGCCTTCTGATAGCGGTAGGAATGGAGCATGCCCTTCTTTTTGCTGGAAACAGATGCCTGAAGACCATAACTGGCAGCATCACTCTCGGAAATGGCAGCTATGTGCATAAGGTCAATATCAGAAATATTCTGGGAACTGTCGAACCAGACTACGAAATAGCGGGATTGATAGGGCATTTCCGCAGATTTCGTGTTGTTAAGCATTGCAAAAGTAAAGGGATTATTATGGTCGAACATTTTATCAATGGGAACCTGAGGCTGCGAGAAATTTTTTCTATCAGAACTTTTGTCCTCGGAAGACTGCTGAAAATCCGCATTGTTGTCAAATATTCCCGGGAAATGTCCATCATTTGTGGTGAGGATTGCAAGAAGATTATCCGCATCCCTGAATACTCCCGAAACATTGGAGATATTTATGACAGCAATCATGACAATAAGGATTGCCAAAAGAGAAAGTGTGGCAGTTATGACAAATTTTCTTCTTAGTTTTTGAACCATATACTAACCTCATGTGGTTTTATTGATTGAATAACCAAGTCCTCTGGAAGCTTTGATCTCACAAGTTGCCTCGAGAGAGGATAATTTTTTGCGAAGATTGGAAATATAAACCCAGACTACATTAACATCTGCTTCTCCGTCAGCCCAGATGTGATCCATGAAATTGTCTACTGAGATGATCCTTCCGGGAGAAGTCATGAGCATTTCCATCATCTGAAACTCTCTTCCGGAGAGGCGGATCTTATCGTGGCCCTCAGTGGACATTTCGTAGCTAGCTCTGTCGAGGGTTAAATTGCCGCAGGAGAGATTTGATGGAGCAAAATCTGATTTTCTGCGGAGCATAGCCCGGACTCTTGCCAGCATCTCGCCCATATCAAAGGGCTTGGGAATATAATCGTCTGCACCAAGGTCAAGGCCTTTGATCCTGTCATCCACTTCAGTCTTGGCGGTCAAAAAAAGAACCGGAGTAGAAATACCTTTGCTGCGAATCTGTTTCAATACTTCCATTCCATCAAGGCCCGGCATCATTACATCGAGGATGATACCGTCATAATCGCCGCTGAGAGCATAGTCCAGGGCGTCATTTCCGTTATATACCGCATCAACAGTGTAGTTGCTATGTTTTAAAATGGCTGATAGGGCGTTGGCAAGATCCACCTCATCGTCGGCGATTAAAAGTCGCATAGATCACGTATCCTTTCGTGAATTATTTGTGGTTATACATTATAATTTTATCATAGGTATTATCAAAATGGAGGCTTGATTGTGAGAAAAAGAAAATATGCCTTTACTATGCCAATGATAGTGATAATAGGAATCTGTGTTCTGATAAATATTGCGTCCTGGCTCAGTACTGCATTTTCTGATTTTTATGTCAGTAGGATTTTTCCGGTAATCTCAGGAATCTATGGGAGGATTACAAGTCTTTTCCCCTTTTCTGTTGGGGAAATCATGCTGATGCTTTTGGTTATATATCTTTCGTTTGGAATAATCCTTCTGATCGTTTGCCTGATGATGGCCATAATCAGAAAGTATTCTCATAAAGCTGGGGACACAGGGCTTTCCGGGGAAAAGAGATTTGGAAGAGCCCTGGGAATAGTGTATTATAACGTAACACCTATTCTTGTAACTATCGCAGTTCTTGTCATGACCTTAAACTGCTTTGTCTTTTACCACACCTCTAAATTCACGGTACGTGGGAGCGGGGAAAAGAGAGAATATACAATAGAAGAGCTTGCTCAGCTAAGAGACTTTGTTGTCAAAAAATGTAATGAGCTTTCAGAAGTGGTTCCTCATGATGCGAACGGGAACGTTATTTATGATGGAGACATGGCGGGGACTGCAATTTTGGCAATGAAGGCACTGCAGGCGGACTATCCAAGGATGTCAGGCTACTTTGTTACGCCAAAGCCTATGCTTTTTTCGGGATTTATGAGCCAGCAGTACATGCAGGGGTATTATTTTCCTTTTTCCATGGAGGCAAATTATAACGACATAATGAACCTGACCCATAAGCCTTTTACCATGTGCCATGAGCTTTCCCATACCCATGCCTATATCTATGAGGATGAGGCAAACTTTTTTGGCTTCCTCGCCTGCATCAGGTCAGAGGACATCGTATTTCAGTACAGTGGGTATCTTGGGGTCTTAAACTATATCAACAATGATTTCTATGATTCTGTCAGCAAGGAGGAATACAAATCCCACGTCAGGATCAGTGACAGGGTAAAATATGACAATGAATTCCTGTCAAAGGAAGCCTGGGAGCAGGTGGAGGAAAAGGCGGTCTTAAAGACTGAAACGGTAAAAAAGGCAGCAGATGCCTTTATAGATACGAACCTTAAGGTAAACGGAGTGCCCTCAGGAAAAGCCAGTTACAGTGAGGTTGTAGGGCTTATTATGGACTATTATTTTGAGGTTATATTGGCTAAAGAGGACTAACAGGTGTATCATTGTTCATAAAATGAGGAGAAAGATATGAAGAAAAAACTAGTAGTATTACTTGCATTAGTAATGTCGATAAGTCTTGCGGGCTGTAAGCCATCAGCAGAAAAATTAAGTGAAATAGAAGGCTACAGAACTCAGCTCCAGGAAAAAAGGACGGAAGCCGAGGAAAGATATCTTGATATAGCGGATACTTCACTGCGCCCTGAGCTTGATGCACTGGGAGTAAAGGCAGCAGAGGTTGATAATATTGATTTTTCAAAGCTTAGCAATAAAAAAATAGATGAGAAGAGCCCGGAGATACTGCTTCTTTTGGGTCAATATGATGATATCCTGGCAAAGCTCAACGGAACCTATCAGGAGGAAAGCGCAGTAAATACGGAGCTTGCCAAGAATGTTGAGATAAATGCATATATCATCAATAAATCAGGCTTTGATATAAAGAGCATTATTCTTCATGATATGACCACTGACAGTTATTCGGATAATCTTATCGGAGACGGAGAGACTCTTTCTGATGGCTATACCCTTATGGGGGTAATGCTTGAGATTCACACAGACAGTGAGGCCTGGGAGTTTATAGTAAAGGATTCAAATGACACCCAGAGACAGTTTTCCTGTGAAAGCCTTAAGGATGTCTCCGGGGATGGAGTATCTCTGGTATTTGGCTATGATAATGAATCAGAACTTGGAAAAGTTACCTTTGGCGGATATTTTTCAAACTGATGACAAGACTTGCTTCGTCCCAAGCAACTCTCGCAAGTCGATTATTGGTTTTGGCAGTCCACACAATATCCGAATACCTCCAGGTTGTGGCCTGTTATGCCAAAACCCGGGACGGAAGACTTGATGTCATCTTCGATTATGTGGAGCGGACATGCATTTATAGGAAATTTTTTATGACACTTAAGGCACACAGCGTAATGCTTGTGCCTTCTGTTTTTTATTTCATAAACAGCGTTGTCTTCTGTTGAAAGCACGTACTTTGTGATGACACCGGCTTTTTCAAAGGCAAGAAGATTTCTGTATATTGTAGAAAAAGCATACATCTCGTCAGGATGTCTCTTGGATAATTCAGAAAAAATATCAGTGGCGGAGATGGGCAGCTCCGAGCCATAGAGTATTTCAAAAATATCTACTCTCTGGCGGGTTTTCTTTAGCCCCTCGGGCCAGTTTCTATCTATCATTTCATTATAAGATTCTGCATGTATCTTACAGCTCATAAAATATTCCTCTATCAGATCACGATATGAAAGCTATCAAGTAAAAGACCTGTAATAGTACCGATAACGAACAGCAAAAGCGCAATGTTGATGTTTTCCTTTTTGTCTTCATTTACCCTGAACAGGACTAGAAGTCCGATTCCGGCGCCTACAAGAAGTCCTGACATCATGGTTCCGATAGTGATCATTCCGTCAAGGTAAAGCTCAGTGATGATTACTGAAGGTGCACAGTTGGGAATGAGCCCTACAAGACCTGCAAGAATGTGACTTATCACAGGACTTGTCTTTAAGAGGAGAGCAAGCTTGTCTTTACCGATAAGTTCAATGATGAAGCCAAGGATAAGTGTCAGTACCAGAACAAAGAGGAAGATGTGGATCGTATGGACCAGAGCTGACTTGATTATTCCAAGAACTCCGGTGTTTTCCTCGTCGTCGCAGTGGCAGTGCTCTTTTTCACAAAGGGAATCTATCCTGACAGGATCGTTAGCGGATCTGTTTTTTGCCTTGTGATATGCATGAACCACAATATCGATGACAAATCCTGCAATTATACCGATGACAGCCTTGATGGCAAGTATTTTTACCAGTGTGGCGGCAGGAACATGCTCTGAGATAAAAAGAGGAACCATTTCATCTGAAGTTGAGAGAAAGATTGCAATAAGCGTTCCCAGAGTTATGACACGGCCTGCATACAGGTTTGAAGCTGCAGCAGAAAAACCGCACTGAGGGAAAATACCGATAAGGCCACCCCAGAGAGGACCGAAATGTTCTGTTTTTTCTACTACTGAAGATGTGAACTCAGCAGTCTTATGCTCAAGAAACTCCATGATAAGGTAAGTTATAAAAAGAAATGGCAGGATCTTGAGGGAATCAATAACTGCATCAAGAATAACGTCTAAAATCATGTCCATAGGAATGCTCCTTTCAAGGGATGCAAATGCAACTCATTTGCATTTACAAAAGTGGCAAAAAAAATATCAGTAAGCGGGTGATGGGAATCGAACCCACGTATCCAGCTTGGAAGGCTGGTGTTCTACCATTGAACTACACCCGCATGGTGCTGACAAGATTTTATTTTACGTGACTTTAAGTAGTATGTCAAGCACTTTTGTGATAGTATTTAAAAAGCTATGTTGTTTGACATAGGTTTTTTGCAGTGTTATTATAATTCCTACTATGTTACTAGGAAATGATTAATGATAAAGATACATATATAAAAGAAAGGGATTTAATTATGTCAGAGCAGTCTTTATTACAGGTCAGGGACTTATCGGTTTCTATTGATAATGAACTTCCTATACTTAATAAAATCAATCTGGACATTAAGCCGGGAGAGACACATGTACTCATGGGACCTAACGGAGCCGGCAAATCGACACTTGGATTTACCCTTATGGGCAATCCGCATTATGTTGTTACTGAGGGTAACATTTTATTTGAAGGACAGGATATCACCGATCTTTCTTCAGATAAAAGAGCTAAGGCAGGAATGTTTCTTTCCTTCCAGAATCCATACGAGGTTCCAGGCATTTCTCTCAGCAGCTTTATCAGGAATGCATATCATGCGCACACAGGCGCACCGGTTAAGCTTCTTGCATTCCAGAAATCTCTTAAGGCAGCTATGGAACTTCTTTCAATGGATGAATCCTATGCAGACAGAGACCTGAATGTGGGATTTTCAGGTGGTGAGAAGAAGAAGGCAGAGATCTTGCAGCTCCTTATGCTGAGCCCTAAGTTTGCAATTCTTGATGAGACAGACTCAGGACTTGACGTAGATGCTGTCCGCACTGTATCTAAGGGCGTTGAGGAGTATCAGAAGAAAAAAGACGGCGCGCTCCTTATTATTACCCACAGCACTAAGATCTTAGAGTCACTTCACGTTGACTATACTCATGTTCTTGTTAAGGGCAATATTGTACATACAGGAGACGGCACACTGGTTGACGAGATCAATGAGCACGGATTTGAGCGTTTCATCTGATAATACCTTTTCTGATTACGAGGAATGACGCATGAGTGATAATAAACAGGTTGTGGCAGACATTGACCGCAGCTTATACGATTTTAAAGATGTAGAGAATGAAAAAGACTTCTACCGAATGGAAGAAGGTCTCACAAAAGAGACAGTTCTTAAGGTTTCTGAGGAAAAGAATGATCCTGAATGGATGAGAGATTTCAGACTCCAGTGCCTTGAGTACTATGAGAATATCAAAATGCCTAACTGGGGACCCAGCATTGAAGGCCTTGATATGGACAGGATTTCTTCCTATGTAAGACACAAGTCCGAGATGAAGGGTAAGTGGGAAGATGTTCCGGAGGATATCAAGAATACTTTCGAGAAACTTGGAATCCCTCAGGCCGAGAGAGAATCTCTGGCGGGTGTTGGAGCTCAGTATGACTCTGAGCTTGTTTATCATAATGTAAAAGACGAAGTGGCAGCTCAGGGCGTTATCTATACGGACCTTGAGAGTGCTCTTCACGGCGAATATGCAGACATGATCAAGGAGCACTTTATGAAACTTGTGCCTCCTACAGATCATAAATTTGCAGCACTTCACGGAGCGGTTTGGTCTGGCGGTTCTTTTGTGTATGTTCCAAAGGGGGTGAAGGTGGATATTCCGCTTCAGTCTTACTTCAGATTAAACGCAGCAGGCGCAGGACAGTTTGAGCATACACTTATCATTGTTGACGAGGGCGCGGACCTTCATTTCATAGAGGGCTGCTCGGCACCTAAGTATAATGTAGCCAATCTTCATGCCGGCTGTGTAGAGCTTTTTGTCGGTAAAAACGCAAGACTTCGCTATTCAACAATTGAGAACTGGTCCAAGAATATGTACAACCTCAATACCAAGAGGGCAGTTGTCGAGGAAGGCGGTATCATGGAGTGGGTTTCGGGCTCTTTTGGTTCCCATACCTCATATCTTTATCCTATGACAATCCTTAAGGGCAATGATTCCAAGATGGAATTTACCGGAATTACCTTTGCGGGCAAGGGCCAGAATCTTGATACAGGAGCTAAGGTTGTTCACATCGGAGAGAGAACCTCTTCTGTTATTTCCACAAAATCCATTTCCAAGGACGGTGGAATAGGTACCTACCGCAGCAGCGTTACAATTCAGAAAACTGCCAAGAAAGCTAAGGCTTCAGTTTCCTGTGATTCTCTGATGCTTGAC
Organism: Butyrivibrio sp.; assembly: GCA_017413105.1. GTDB lineage: Bacteria > Bacillota > Clostridia > Lachnospirales > Lachnospiraceae > Butyrivibrio. Next base: position 36,305 of record JAFPVA010000125.1, read on the forward strand.
AGTATTTCAAGAGCAGACACGGTTCCTGCAATGGATATCCGCACTAACGATGCAGATGTGGGACATGAAGCCAAGATTGGAAGAATCAGTGATGAGGCAATATTCTACCTTATGTCCAGAGGAATCAGTGAGGAAGAGGCCAAGGCGATGATTGTCAGTGGCTTTGCTAATCCGGTTTCCAAGGAGCTTCCGCTTGAATATGCGGTTGAGATGAACAATCTGATCAAGCTTGAAATGAGCGGACATTAAAGGAGCAGGTTATGAAGGCTGATTTTAATATGAAAGTTAATGTGCTGCCTGTTTTTACCTATAATTTTCTTCGTGTAAACGACAGCACTATAGATTTTTCAGATATACAAATTGAAAATATGGCGTCTCCAAAGCCTGAGAAGATTCCTCAGGGTGTGTGCCTTAAGAGCGATGTATCTTTTGACCAGGCCGGGGAGATTTTCAGAGAGAACAGGGAAAAAATCCTGGTTTCTACCGACGTTCCCGGAGAGCCCAACGGCGATACTTCCGAAAGGGACAAGGAGCAGGCTGTAAGAACCGGCATGGGTATTGATGTTGATAAGCTCATGACAGCTCTTGATGTAAAGACAGATGTTTACACGGTTGATGAGGGAGTAAAGGTTACAGAACCTGTTGTCCTTCGCTACAAGATGCAGGATGGAGAAGGCTCTCTTTCTGCACAGGTGATTCACGCTAAGAAAGATTCAGAGGTAACAGTGATCCTGGATTATGACTCTGATCTGGAGGCAAAGGGCTTTCTTGGTGTCAGCACCAGGATTCTTGCAGAAGAAGGCGCCAGAGTAACTGTTGTAAAAACTCAGCTTCTGGGAAAAGAGTTCATTCATTTTGATGATATTGGTGGAGCCTGCTTTGAAAAGGGTGCCATTAGGGTCATCGGTCTTGAACTTGGCGCAAGAAACGTCTGGACAGGAAGTTATATAAATCTTTGCGGAAAAGAAGCTGATTTTACAAGCGATATGGGATATCTCTGCAGAGATGACCACAGTCTTGATATCAACTATGTGGCAGATCACAGAGGAAAGAAGACAAACGCCAACATGCAGTTTAAGGGCGTTCTTATGGAAGAAGCCCAGAAGACTCTTCGTTTTACAATTGATTTTAAGAATGGAAGCGCAGGTTCAGCCGGAGATGAGCAGGAGGATACGCTGCTTCTCAGCCCTGATGTTATCAACAGAACTATGCCTATTATCCTCTGTCAGGAGGAGGACGTTGATGGAAGGCATGGAGCTACCATCGGTCAGCTGGGTGAGGATCTTCTTTTCTATATGCAGTCAAGAGGAATTGATGAAGAGGAAGCAAAGCGCATCATGATCAAGGCAAGACTTGAGAGTGTGGCAAGAATGATTCCCGATCCTGAGCTTAAGCAGAGAGTACAGTACTATATTCAGAACATCGTGTGATAGCAGCCGTTGTTATCATAATAATCGATTTTGAGGAGATACAATGAGCAACTTGGCAGATTTTCGTAAGGATTTCGATATCCTGAATTCCGGCGATTATGTATATTTTGACAATGCAGCCACAGCCCAGAGACCCAATCAGGTCCTTGACGCTGTGACACAATTTTATAAAACAGCAAATGCTAATCCGTTAAGGGGCCTTTATGACTGGAGCATGGCGGCTACAGATGCCTATGAAAATGCCAGGAAAAAAGTTGCCTGTTTTATCGGAGGCGTTAGACCGGAGGAAATAATTTTTACCAGAAATACCACAGAATCCCTCAATCTTGTTGCTTATAGTTATGGCATGGATAATGTGGGCGAAGGTGATGAGATAGTTATCACTGTTATGGAGCATCACAGTAACCTTCTTCCATGGCAGATGGTCGCAAAGAGAAATAAGGCAAAGCTCATATTTCTTGAGCCGGATGAGGAAGGCGTTATCTCCAAAGAGGAGTACCAGGCCAAGATAACAGACAGGACAAAGATTGTTGCACTGGGCCATGTATCCAATGTAATGGGAGTAACCAACCCGGTAAAAGAGATTGCTGAATATGCCCACAAAAAAGGCGCAGTGGTAGTAGTTGACGGAGCTCAGTCAGCACCTCACATGAAAGTTGACGTAAAGGACCTTGGGGCAGACTTTTTTGCTTTTTCCGGACACAAGATGATGGCTCCTATGGGAATCGGTGTCCTTTATGGCAGAAAAGAGCTTCTTGAGAACATGCAGCCTTTTTTGACAGGCGGAGAAATGATAGAATATGTTACAAGAGAGGATGCTACATACGCAGAACTTCCCCATAAGTTTGAGGCAGGTACCGTAAATGCCGGGGATGCTGTAGGACTTGCTGCTGCTATAGATTATCTTGAGAAAGTAGGCTTTGATGCCATAAGAGAGCAGGAAGAGAAGCTTACAAAGAGACTTTTAGAGGGTCTTTCCAAGCTTCCTTATATCAAGGTATATGGCTCAAAGGATCCGTCCAAGCACTGCGGAATCGTTACTTTTACTATGGATGGGGTTCATCCCCACGACATGTCATCTGTACTGAACGATGACCATGTATGCATCAGGGCGGGACACCACTGTGCGCAGCCTCTTATGCAGTTTATTGGCGCAGGATCTACATCCAGAGCCAGTGTATATTTTTATAACACCGAAGAGGAAGTTGACATATTTTTAGAGAAGCTTTCCAAGGTAAGAGAGGTCATGGGATATGGAGCTTAAACAGTTATACCGTGAAATAGTCAATGAACATAATCTTCATCCTGTCCATAAGGGCAAGATGGAATCTCCGGATCTGGTGCTCAGGGGCGTTAATCCAAGCTGCGGAGATGATATAACACTTCAGCTTAAACTGGAGGGAGAGATAATCGCAGATGCACAGTATGAAGGCAGCGGATGTGCAATTTCACAGGCTTCTGTCGATATGATGGCTGATCAGATAATCGGCAAGAAGAAGGATGAAGCAATTAAGCTTGCCGGGACCTTTATGGGAATGATAAAGGGCGAGATCACAGACGAGGAGAGCATTGAGGTCCTTGACGAGGCAGCAGCCCTTCAGGATGTAGCCCATATGCCTGCCAGAGTAAAATGTGCAGTTCTTGGATGGCATACAATGCAGGAGATGCTGGAACATCCCGAGAAGGCAAACGAGCAATGAACTAAATAGATAAGCTTACGCATCATTTTCAGATTTTCGTTGAAAATGATGCGTTTTTTGATTTTGGAAAAATGATGTACTATGATATATATGTTAAATGCAAAAAGGAATAATTTGTTTATCGTATATGATGTCTTATGACAGATGAAAGGGGAGATATTATGAAGAAAAGGATAGTTGCATCACTGCTGGCAGTAGTTCTGGTATTGTCCGCCTGCGGAAGCACTCAGACAGCGCAGCAGGAACCTGCCAATGAGCCGGCAAGAGAAACACAGGCTGAAAGCACTGATAAGGGGGAAAGTAAGCCGGAAGAAACAGCTGAAAAAACGGCTGAAGGAGAAACGTCAGCGGCCGAGAGTTCGGGAAAGGTTTACTACGATGAGAATCTTGTTCCATCCATGGAACCCTACAGTGTAGCAGAGGATTTCTCCAATGTAGTGTATGAAAAGGACTTTTCGTTTCTTTTCGATCCGGACTATGAATATGCTGCGGATTATGCAGAAGATTTGAGGCAGGCCCTCATTAAGAATAATTTTGCTGTGGTAAAGGGCTATGGAGATGAGTTCTTTGATATCTATGAGGACAACAGATACCTGGTTTTCCCAAGCTTTGTTACTGTAGATTCTCTGATGCATACTTACCATATCTATTTTGCTTATCTGATGAAGCAGACAGAGAAAAATTATCTGGCTTCTAAGGTTAAAAGTCTTGGACAGGCCATGATGGATGAAGCGGTAAACCAGTATAAGGATCTTGAAGGAACCGACTGGGACGATGCAGCTATGCGCAATATGGAGTTCTTTTATGTGGCAGAGATGCTTCAGGACAATGCGGTGTCGCAGGTGCCTAACGATGCAGTATTTGACAGCACTGTCAGATCTGAATATGACAAGATAATGGCAGCAGGCGGTATAGAGGGATGTGAGCTTACCGGACGTATGGAGGATTACACCCAGTATAAGCCGAGAGGCTATTATGACGGCGACGAGGAGCTGGAGAAGTATTTCCGCACAATGATGTGGTATGGAAGGATTCCCTTTGCCTTTGAGACTGAGGAGATGGCAAAGAGCGCTATTTTAATGTGTCTGGCTATAGACAAGGTTCCCGAGGACTGGAAAAACATATATGACACCACAAGCTTTTTTGCCGGAAATTCAGATGATCCGGGCTATGATCAGGTGATTTCGGTGATCGAGAACGCCTATGGAGGAGTTCCTGAGGCCAAGGATCTTGCGGGAAATGCCGAGGCTTTCAGTGCCTGTGTCAGCGCCCTGCAAAAACTTGATCCGCCCAAGATCAATTCTATCCCTGTCATGGAGGGACAAAACCCGATAATTCCCTCCTTCAGATTTATGGGGCAGCGCTTTACTATCGATGCTGCAATCATGCAAAGGCTTGTTTACAGCGCAGTTGAGGAAAATGAAAACGGCGACAGAAGGTATCTCCCGGATACACTGGATGTGCCCGCTGCTCTTGGCTCAGAGGTGGCCCTGAAGATTCTTGAAGATCAGGGAGCTACCGGATATAAGAACTACACCGACAATCTGCTCTTTGCCAAGGAGTATTTCAATAATGCAGATCCGAACCTTTGGGATGCAAGCCTGTATTCAGGATGGCTCAATATCCTGAGACCCCTGTTTGAGCAGAAGAAGGATGGCTATCCTTCCTATATGCAGAACGAGGAATGGACAAAAAAGAACCTGGAGACCTTTGCAGGCTCATTTGCAGAACTTAAACATGATACTATCCTCTATTCAAAGCAGCTCATGGCTGAAATGGGCGGTGGAGACATGGATACAATGGATGACAGGGGATATGTTGATCCACAGCCCGTTGTTTATAGCAGATTTGTAGCACTTTCCGAGAAGACCAAAGAGGGTCTGGATAAAATGGGAATGCTTGGAAGCGAAGAAAAAGAGAATCTGGATAAGCTTTCTGAGATTGGCCTGAGACTTATTGAGATTTCGGAAAAGGAGCTTACCAATGCTGAAATAACTGATGATGACTATGAGTTTATCAGATGCTATGGCGGCTATATCGAGCATTTCTGGCAGGAAGTAAACAAGGAAAAGGGAGAAAATCTGGACAGCTATGAAGCACCATGTCCTATTGTGGCGGATATCGCTACCGATCCAAACGGCGCAGTTCTGGAAGTAGGTACCGGGCTTGCGGATAATGTCTACGTTGTTTTCCCTATTGATGGGGAGCTTCACGTTGGAAGAGGAAGCTGCTATAGTTTTTATCAGTTCGAAATGCCAATAACCCAGCGGCTTACAGATGCGGAGTGGAGAGGCATGCTTCACGGCGGGTACCTTGATGATGAATGGAACTGGGTGGAAGCCCAGGAACCACCAAAGCAGCCGGAATGGACAAACAGTTATCGCGTAGGGAATAAATGAGAAATCTTTTGGGGAAAAGAAGCGCATATAAGTGGCTACTGCTGTTTTTTGGAATAGCAGTAGCCTTTTGTTGTGTTTTTTTAATTTGGAAAAAAATACCCCGGCAGAGGATCCAGGATACCATCTACGCAGATATAGACAGGGATGGGGACGATGAGAAGATAGTCCTTTTGTGGAAAAAAGGACGATTTGGCAAGCACAGGCCCTTTTGGATAAAGGAGGATGAAGACACCTATTCCCAGCACATATTTATATATGATGTTTTAGAGGATGGCAGTGAGCAGCAGAAATGGTTTGCCTCAGACATCGGACGGGAAGTTGTTCGCATGAAGATCATCGGGAAAAATGCGGATACATTGCTTCTGGAGGACACAGAGGGTAATAATACCCTTTGGAGATGGGGCTCCTGGGGATTGAAAAATGTGGAAAATGAGGTTGAATTCATAGCATTTGGTGATAATATCATCCATAAGGAAATCATGAATTACGCCGGTGCAGTCAAAAAGGGAAGCTATGATTTTTTGTATGAGCCCTATTCAAAAGAAATTTCGGAGGCAGATATTGCGGCCTTTGGCGCTGAGACAGTCCTGGTGGACAAGGAGTCCGCTGTCAGCGGGTATCCTAACTTTGGGTCTCCGCTGGAAGTGGGAGAGGCGCTGGAAAAGGCCGGATTTGATATTGCGGTCTGCGGAAATAACCATGCTTTGGACAAGGGAATTTCTGGAATTGATGTCACAACATCTTTTTACAATAATAATGGTATTATAACCGTTGGAGTGCAAAATAGCAGGGATAAAGAGTATGTTCCCTATGAGACTATAGCAAAAAATGGGCTTAAATTTGCGCTTTTTTCCTATACCTATGGTACAAACGGCAAGGATGCTTCTTCCCAGTATCCTTATGCTGTGCACTACCTTCCGGTTAGCGAGAAGGAAAAAGAGAGGGCTGCTGAAGATATCAAAAGGGCAAGGAGCGAAGCGGATTTTGTGATAGTTTTTGCCCACTGGGGGAATGAATATGAAAAAGAGGTTTCCAAAGAGCAGCGGAAGGCGGCAGAGTTTTTTGCCGGTGCAGGCGCGGATGTTATAATTGGAAGCCATCCCCATGTGGTTCAGAAAACGGATATAATAGAGTGCAGTGACGGAAGAAAGACAATAGTTTTTTATTCGCTGGGGAATTTCAGAGCCTATCAAGGGCACAGTGAAGAGACAAAAACAGGGGGCGAGGCAGTCATTGTCTTTGAGCACTGCTATGAGGGTGCTGGGATAAAGAGCTATGAACTTCGGGAAATAGATGCTTTTGCCGAGGGAATTCCCGATTAGGGAAGAATTAAGTTTTGAGATTTGGGGAATTATATGAGAAATGAAATAGAATTGATCAGAAGTAACAGAAGATCAATGGCCATAGAGATAACGAGCGATTGCAGAGTGATAGTCAGAGCGCCGAGGCGCATGCCTGTAACCGAGATAAACCGTTTTATCGGAGAGAAGGCGGACTGGATAGACGAGCACCTTCGGAAGATGGCAAAGAGGCAGGAACAAATTCGGGATGAGGGAGGAAAAGAGCTTTCGCCTCAGGATATAAGGCTCCTTACCACCAGGGCAAAAAGAGTTTTTCCACCTAAGGTAAAAAAATATGCGGAAATAATCGGTGTTACTTATGGGGATATTACCATAAGAATGCAGAAGAGCCGCTGGGGAAGCTGTTCCTCAAAGGGGAATCTAAACTTTAACTGCCTTCTCATGAATGCGCCGGAGGAGATTGTGGATTATGTGGTAGTCCATGAGCTTTGCCACAGAAAAGAGATGAATCATTCTGCCAGATTCTGGAGCGAGGTGGAGAAAATTCTGCCGGATTATAAAGAGAGAAGGAAATGGCTTAAGGATAATGGAGTAATGCTGGGGATGAGGGCATAGTGAGCCGGGCAGACTCGGAATGAGCCATGCAGGTGCAAAAGAGCCAGGCAGACTCGAAATTTGCTACGCAAATTCCTCATTTATGCGGCGTTCGCCGCATAAACTAAAATATGCATACATTAGGTCTTAGGTAAGCAAGCTTCCCACGACCTATGTATGCATATTTTATCTTGCGTGGCTCACTTTAACGCAAAAAAAGTACCATCCCCATAGGGTATACCTACGAAAACAGTACTCGGCGTGCACCGCCAGGGTCTCGAACCCTGGACAACCTGATTAAGAGTCAGGTGCTCTACCAACTGAGCTAGCGGTGCATTTCTTATTTAGTGGCTTGCGCCATGTCTTAACGACAAGTGATATCTTACTACGTGGCGAAGAGAAATGCAAGCACTTTTTTTAAATTTTTTTAAAAAATTTATAATTCCTAGGATTTACGCGGTTTTCACAGGGTGTTATTTGTGATAAATTAGATAAGGATGTTTTGTGGATGACAAGATTTTAAGAATTTAGGTGAAATATGATTTTTGATACACATGCTCACTACGATGATGAGCAGTTTGATATAGACAGAGAAGAGCTCCTTTCTTCAATGAAGGATGCGGGAATTAGCAGAATAGTTGATGTAGGAGCAAGCATAGCTACTACAAAAAAGGCCCTGGAACTGGCCCACAGATACGATTTTATGTATGCGGCGGTGGGAGTACATCCCAGTGAGGTTGAAGAGCTGAACGATAGCAGTATTGAGCTTTTGAAGAATCTCAGCATGGATGAGAAGTGCGTGGCAATAGGCGAGATAGGACTTGATTATCACTGGCCTGAGCCATCTCCGGAACTTCAGAAAGTGTGGTTTAAAGAGCAGCTCGGTCTTGCCAGAGAGCGTAACCTGCCTGTAATAATCCATTCCAGAGATGCAGCATTTGATACAGTGGAAATCATGAGAGAAGAACACGCAGAGGATATTGGCGGCGTAGTACACTGTTTTTCCTATTCCAGAGAGGTTGCAAGGCAGTGCCTGGATATGGGATTCTATATTGGCGTTGGAGGTGTTCTGACCTTTAAGAATGCCAGAAAACTTGTTGAGGTCGTGGAGGATACTCCTATGGACAGGATCCTTCTTGAGACGGATTGCCCGTATCTTGCACCGGAGCCCTACAGAGGAAAGCGCAACAGTTCTTTGTATCTGCCCTATGTGGTACAGAAGATGGCTGAGCTAAAAGGGATAACTACAGAGGAAGTTATCCGTATCACAGAAGAGAACGCAAGGAAGATGTACAGGCTGTGACCATAGAACATGTCCAAATTGTGCGTTTCCGGTCAGGTATTTGGAAGTGACGGTAACAGATTGGAGGAATAAATGGCATATTTAGGAAATGGAGCCCGGACCAGGGAAGTTCTTGCTAAATACGGTATGAGTGCCAAAAAGAAATTCGGTCAGAATTTCCTTATTGATAGTAATGTTTTAGATGGTATCGTAAGCGCAGCTGGTGTCACAGAAAAGGACTGCGTTCTGGAGATCGGACCCGGCATAGGAAGTCTTACTCAGTACCTTGCAGAGGCAGCAGGGCAGGTTGTGGCAGTTGAGATAGATAAGAGTCTTTTGCCTGTTTTGGACGACACCCTGTCAGAGTATGACAATGTTACCATCATAAATAATGACGTGTTAAAAGTTGATATAGCGGAGATTGCAGAGAAATACAATGGCGGAAAGCCAATAAAGGTTGTTGCGAATCTTCCATATTACATAACAACCCCGATCATCATGAAGCTCTTTGAGAGTGGTGCGCCCATTGAGAGCATCACAGTAATGGTTCAGAAAGAGGTAGCTGACAGGATGGTGGTGGGACCCGGAAATAAGGACTACGGCTCTCTTTCTCTGGCTGTAGGATTTTATGCTGAGGCAGAGCCGGTTATGGATGTTCCGCCAAGCAGTTTCATTCCGCAGCCCGGAGTTGGTTCTGCAGTAGTAAGACTCACTAGATATAGTGAGCCGGCTGTTAAGGTTTCTGACGAGAAATACCTTTTTGAGATTATAAGAACGGCCTTCAACCAGAGGAGAAAAACCTTGTCAAATGCGCTTTCCAATAATCCCGCCCTTAAGGTTTCAAGGCAGCAGGTGCAAGAGGCGCTTACAGAAATGGGCCTTAATGAGATGGCCAGGGGAGAAACACTGAGTTTAGAGCAGTTTGCGCTTCTTTCAGATATTTTACAAAGAAGTGACGCTATGATAAACTAACACTAAATATAGTATTGTTGGTACCAAAGAGGTAGATATTTTGGATAAAGTTGAGTATAAGATCAGGGCAGATGAAATTAAGGCTCTGATTGGGGAAGGCAGATATGCCGAAGCAGTTAAGATTGCTGATACCATAGATTGGAAGCGTGTAAAGAGCGTATCAATGCTCTGCACGATCAGTGACTTATATAAGATAAACCGCAGATATGAAGAGAGCCGTGATGTTCTCCTCATGGCGTATGACAAGCATCCGACGGGAAGACTTATTGTTTATTCCCTTTGCGAATTGGCCATAAAGATGGGCGAGTTTGTACAGGCAGTCGAGTATTACAAGGAATTTGTCAGAATAGCTCCCAGAGATCCGGGGAGATATATTTTACAATACAAGCTCTATGAGGCACAGGAAGTCAGCCTTGAAGAGCGAATTGCTGTACTTGAAGAACTGAAGAAGCACGATTACAGGGAAAGATGGGCCTATGAACTGGCTTATCTCTATCACAGGGTAGGACTTACTACTGAGTGTATCGAAGAGTGCGACGAGATGTTCCTTTGGTTCGGCGAGGGAAGATATGTGATGAAGGCCCTTGAACTTAAGGCTCTTCATGAACCTCTTTCTCCGGAGCAGCAGGACAGATATAACAGGTACAAGAATAAAAACGGCATAGTGGACGACTCTGCCTCAAAGGCTCAGGAGGCAGCTAATCAGGAGCCTGTGGTCTTAGAGTCAGTTTCAGGGTCAAGACAGCCTACCAAAGAGATGCCTCCAATAACGGATGAAGTCATAAAGGCTTACAATGAGGGACAGCCCCTTCCGGTAGAAGAGACTTTGCCGGAGGAGTCTGTAGTTCAGGAGACTGTTGCGAATGAACCTAATCCTGAAGAGATAGTTTATCCTCATATAAATGAGATAAAAGAGCCTTCTGTGGACGTCAGCGCATATAACACAATGAACCTTCAGGAAACTCTTGCTGCAGGGCTTCGTGAGATCATAGCCTCAGAGAATGTATCGGAGGATACAAAGATTTTTGATCCTGCAGAGGTCAAGGTGGCAGCGGAAGAAGTAGCCACAACAGATGCGGATACTCAGCCATCTCTTTATGACACTCAGGAAGGTCTCTTCGGACAGAAGACCGGCGAAATTAAGCAGCCAACCGGCAATATGCAGGAGCTGTTCTTTGATACACAGTCAGTGGAGATTCCCAGTGCGCCTCAGATGGGAATTGATATCAAGTATGGCGGAAATGGACCGATACTCGGTGAAGCCAAGGAAGATAAACCAGAGCCGGATGTAGAGCTTGAGGAACTGGACGAAGAGATCGAAAACGCCGGATCCGAGGCAAATGAAGAAGTTATAGAGGAAACGGAAGGAAATTCAGAGGAAGCTACTCAGGAAGAGATACCGGAAGAGACTTCTGAAGAAGAGCCTTCTCTTGAGAAGCCGGAAAAAGACTACTCGATAAAATCAGAATACAAGCCTGCTTTTGGCATAGGTGTTTATGAGGAGAAGCCACTGGAAGATGAGGTTCCGGGGGCTGTTATCCATCCAAATGCAAGCTATCAGATGCCTTCACACTTTGAGAGTATTCTTTCCCAGGAGTCCGATGGGCAGATCAGTATGGCTGTATCACCGGAGCCTCAGGTAGAGAAGCAGATTACCGGCCAGATCAGTATTTCCGATTACATGCTTGACTGGGAAAACTACAAAAAGAGTCAGCAGGAGAAGCAGCTTCAGAGCGTGAAAAAGCGTGTCGCTGATGAGACAGGCGACATGTTTGCTGATTTTGATGAAAAGACCAAGGCCGGTCTTCAGGAAAAGATTGAAAAGGCAATTTCAGAGGCAATTAAAAAGGAGCAGTATGAGAAAGCATCCGGAAGAGCTGACTGGACAGTCAAGAGAGAGGATGTTATCAGTGCTGCTATAGATGAGGTTGTTGAAACTCATGAGAAATCCGCAGATATTGACGCTGAGGATGTAGAAACAGTTCAGGAAGTATCAACTGATACTCAGGAGATTTCAGCTGAGCAGATTACAGAGACTCAGGAAGCCGTAGATGAATTAGCGGAAGAGATTTCTGAGGCTATAGAGCAGGAGTCTGAAGTAGAGGCTGCTAAGGAAGAAGAAATCCCAGAGACTGAGGATAAAGCCGAAGCATCAGAAGCGATAGAGGAATCGGCTTTAGAAGCTGCAAGCTCAGAAGCTGATGCAGAATACGAAGTGCCCGAAGAACCTGCTAAGGAGCAGAAGCCTGAAGAAGAAAATGAAGCGAACAGAGAAGCAACCCTGAAAGAGAAGAAGATTCCTACAGAAGATTCTGGGAAGAAGGATGCTAATTCTGCTCACAATAAGGAAAAGAGACATATTGGCAACAGAGAGATCGAAGAGCGTGTAAGAACAATGACTCCTGAGGAGAAGGAGCTCTTTGGTCCTTATATACATCACAAGAAGTCGAGGCGCCAGATTATCAACGCCATCGATAATCTCAGCATGGATGCCTTCAGCGGAAATGCAATTGTAACAGGAGAAGAGGGAGCCGGTACCGTTAATCTTGCAAAGGGTCTTATAAAGGCAATGCAGGCTTCTGATTCGAACTTTAGCGGCAAGGTAGCCAAGATTACAGCCAATACTCTTAATAAGAAGAGTACCGCAGGTATTTTTGAAAAACTGGCGAACGGCGCACTGATCATCCAAAGAGCAGCTGATCTTGATACAGAGACAGTAGGCGAACTTTTAGGAATTTTACAGGAAGAGAACAAGGGTCTTGTCATTGTCATGGAAGATACGAGGGATGACATGGACAAGTTCCTTGAGAAAAATCCTTCCCTTAAGCAGAGTTTTAACGTAAGAGTAGACATTGAGGCTCTGGATGATGATTCTCTTGTTGCATACGCAAAGCAGTATGCATTTGAAAAAGAATATGCTATTGATAACCTTGGAATCCTGGCGCTTCATACCAGAATTTCCGAGAGACAGACTCTTGATCACGAAGTAACGGTTGCAGAGGTTAAGGATATCGTAGATGATGCTATCTACTATGCAGAGAAGCGTTCCATCGGACATTTTGTGGACGTGATCGTTAACAAGCGTTATGATGAAAATGATATGGTTATCTTAAGAGAAAAAGATTTTATGCACTGATATAATTACTAAAATTGAGGGGGCGTACCTATGGGTCAGAACGTATTTATATCTGAAGCGGATGAGTACCTTTTTGGACAGGGGACACATTACGAGATCTATGAGAAACTTGGAGCACATCCATCAGAAGAGAATGGTAAAAAAGGCTTTTTCTTTGCAGTTTGGGCTCCTAATGCTGCAGACGTTCATGTAGTTGGTGATTTTAACGGGTGGGATGAGAATGCCAACCAGATGCAGCGTACAAAGACAGGAAATATTTGGACAACATTTATTCCGGGAGTAGGAATCGGAGCGCTGTACAAATATTTGATCACTACACAGGATGGAAGAAAGCTCTATAAGGCTGATCCCTATGCTAATTTTGCTGAGCTCCGTCCCGGAAATGCCTCAAGGACTACAGATTTGTCAGGCTTCAAGTGGTCTGATGACAAGTGGTATAAGAGCCTTGAAGGCAAGGACATGAACAAAGAGCCTATAGCTATTTATGAGTGCCATATCGGTTCATGGATGAAACATCCTGATGGCACAGAAGATGGCTTCTACACCTACAGACAGTTTGCTGACAGGATTGTTGAGTACTTAAAGGAGATGCGCTATACCCATATTGAGCTTATCGGTATTGCTGAACATCCTTTTGACGGATCCTGGGGCTATCAGGTTACCGGTTATTATGCACCTACATCAAGATATGGTGAGCCTACAGATTTTATGTATCTGATAGATAAGCTTCACAAGAATAACGTGGGAGTTATCCTCGACTGGGTACCTGCACATTTCTGTCCTGATGAGTTTGGTCTTGCCTGCTTCGATGGACAGTGCATCTATGAAGATCCGGACCCAAGAAAGGGAGAGCATCCTGACTGGGGTACCAAGATATTTAATCTTGCAAAACCTGAGGTAAAGAACTTCCTTATTGCTAATGCACTTTACTGGATCAGAAAGTTCCATGTTGACGGACTCAGAGTTGATGCCGTTGCATCCATGCTATATCTGGATTATGGAAAGCGTGACGGACAGTGGGTTCCAAATATTTATGGTGATAACAAAAATCTTGATGCCATTGAGTTCTTTAAGCACTTTAACAGTGTTGTAAGAGGCACATATCCTCAGATACTTACCATTGCTGAGGAGTCAACAGCCTGGCCTAAGGTTACAGCAAGACCTGAAGAGGGTGGCCTTGGCTTTGCTTTCAAATGGAATATGGGCTGGATGCACGATTTCTGCGAGTACATGAAACTGGATCCATATTTCAGACAGGGTGCCCACTATATGATGACCTTTGCCATGAGCTACAATGATGCAGAGAACTATATTCTGCCATTGTCCCATGATGAGGTTGTTCATCTTAAGTGTTCTATGGTTGAGAAAATGCCCGGCTATAAGATTGATAAATATGCTAATCTCAGAGTCGGATATACTTATATGTTTGGTCACTCCGGTAAAAAATTGTTATTCATGGGTCAGGACTTTGGCCAGGAGAGAGAATGGAGTGAAAAGAGAGAACTTGACTGGTTCCTTCTTGAAAATGATCTCAATAAGGGCATGAAGGAATATGTTGGCAAGCTCCTTGAGCTGTACAGGAAATATCCTGCTTTATATGAAGTGGATAATGACTGGGGCGGATTTGAGTGGATCAATGCAGATGATAAGGAGCGCAGTACCTATAGCTTCTACAGAAGAGCAGAGAACGGAAAGGATAATCTTTTATTTGTCCTTAACATGACTCCCGTAGAAAGACAGGGCTTTATGGTGGGAGTTCCTTTTGAGGGAACCTATACCAAAGTTCTTGATAGCGCAAAAGAGTGCTTCGGCGGAATGGGAAGCGGAGTTCCGGACAAGATAAAGGCTGTGAAGGGACTTTGTGATTACAAGGACTATAGCATAACCTTTGATCTTCCACCTTATGGTGCAGAGGTATTCCTGTTCCAGAATCCGGAAGCAAAAAAGGTCGCTACGAAGGAGCCGAAGGCTACTGCAAAGCCGAAAGCAAAAGCCGAAAAGACCGGTAAAAACAAGAAAAAATAAAGATTAAAGATTTAGGGCCTCTGAGCCGAAATAGAAGGTGATGAATGAATGTTCATCACCTTTTTTGCGTTAAAAATATACTTAGAGGTAAAACATGAATATTGATTTCCAGACAATTACCGGAAATAAAGTAGGTCAGAGCCTTGAGGGAACAGGAACGGAATCCAGAGTAAGTCCAAGGCCCTATTCCGGTAAAACAGATTCTGTTAATGGCAGTGCCTATGTAGCGCAGCTTGATGGAAGTATGTTTACCGACAATGCGTATGCACAGCCCCAGAGAACAGCTGATAAAGTCAGCGAGCTGGCACAGAACACGGATGTTTGGATGCAGCATAATTATATGGCTCTTTTATCGAATACCATGTCGGAGGAGGACTATGCCAAAGCCTCAGAGGATGGTTTTGATATCAGGAATAGAGATAGCGCTGAGACAGTCACTATTTTAGACAAGATAAAGAGTGTGCTGTTAGAGTCCGGAACAAAAGTTGCAGGATTCAATGATGACCTCAGCGTTGAGAAGCTTGCTAAGATTACAGGAAGCAGGTCTTTTGCCAATGCTCTAAATAACAGCTTTAATCAGAACGATATCCCTGTAACAGTACAAAATATCAGAGAAGCGAAGGTGGCCTATGAAGAAGTATCAGATATTCAGGGGCTTGACGATGATGCGGTAAAATATCTGGTTCAGAATGACATGAGCCCGACAATCGAGAACATCTACCTATCTTCTCACAGCACAAATGGCGTAAATGCCACCGGTAGGGGATTCTATGCCCAGGAAACCGACGGATATTTTGCTATGAAGGCGGAGACCTTTGACTGGGAACAGCTTGAACCCCAGATTGACAGGATATTAAAAGAAGCCGGATTTGATCCGGAGCAGGAAAAAGAAGCTAAGGATGAGGCAAAATGGATCGTTCAGCAGGGAATTCCGCTTACTGCAGATACTCTGACAAAGGTACATGATATAAAATGTATCTCTTATCCGGTAAGTGAGGAACTGGCAGCAGAGGCCATAGCAGCAGCTATTTCCGATAATAAAAAAGCTACAGCTGCAAATCTTGCAGATCCCAGAAGCGACTATTTTAAAGCTTATGAACTAAAGCAGGCAACTGACAGGATCAGCGATGATGACATAAGAACAGCAATTAAGGCAGATAAGGAGCTAAACTTAAAGAACCTTATCAATGAAAGCGTAAGAAATGCACAGGACGTAACTAATATTTCCCAGGTAAATATTTCTGCAGATGACAAGAGATTTGTAGAGGCAAGACTACAGCTTGAGGAAGTACGGCTGAGAATGACGGTAGAAGCCAATAAGCAGCTTATTTCAAGCGGCTTTTCAATCGACACTGCGCCCATGCAGGAGCTGATAGAAAGGCTTAAAGGCGTTCTGGGGCAGATGTCCGATGAGGCAGCAGGAAAGGCTCTTGATGAGATCACAGAAGTAACACCGAAGAACAGTGGCTATATAATGCGTGCTACTTTAAGCAGCATAAGTATCATAAAGAGTGGTCCTATTGGCGTGACGGGAGCCATGCTAGATGATATTGAAACTGCGTCCTTTATTTCCATCAAAGATACTTCGGTAAGTCTGGCAATGAAATACAAGCGTGCCGGAGAAGAATATGAAACGATGATGACAAAGCCAAGAGGAGATCTTGGTGACAATATCAAAAAAGCATTTAGAAATGCGGATGATATATTAGAAGACCTGGGATATGAGAAGAACGAGGACAACAGGCGTGCAGTCAGGATCCTCGGATACAACAGCATGGAAATAGATAAGGAGAATCTGGAGAAGGTCAAGGGCTGGGATCAGATGCTCAAAGTGACTCTTGACAGACTAAAACCCGGTGCGGTTCTGGATCTTATCAGGGATGGAAAGAATCCGCTGGGAATGACAATTGAAGAACTTGCAGGAGAGCTGGATAACAACCTGATGAAAAATGATGAGCATTCAGGTCATGGCAGCAAGTCAGACGAGAAGTACTCAAAGTTTATATACAAGCTCGAGCATATGGGCGAGATCTCTCAGGAGGAAAAGAGCTCTTTTATCGGAATATATCGTCTTTTCCATACTTTGAAAGCAAATGATTATCAGGCAATAGGCTCTGTATTAAAGACGGGAAAAGAAATGACCCTGGGAAATCTTCTTGGCGCCACCAGAACCCAGATGGCAGCAAGACGTGGTATGGAATATACCGTGGATGATGACTTTGGCGGATTAGACGCACGGGAAAGTGTTTCCGGATTAAAAATTGATGAACAAATTCAAATGGCATTTAGGTTTTATAGTGCTAAAGCCGATATAGTATATGAGAATCTTGAGCCTGAAAAACTCCTTGGTGCAAAACCTACAAACGAAACACTGTTAACTGAGCTTGCTGATGAGCTTCAGGACGCTGGAACAGATGAGGCGCTTGAGAAGGAATTCTATGCACAGGAGACAAGGCACATCAGAGAGGTGGTTTCCGGAAAAGAGGCGGATACAGCCTTTGGAGAATTAAGATCCATGGAGGCTATGACGACCTTTAATAATCTGGAGGCCATGATCTCCAATAGAAGGGCCAGAAGGACAGAAGGCATCTGGAAAGACTTTGACAAAGAGCAGAAATTGCTGGTTGATGCTCTTGAAGAGGACGTTTACGAAGATGTATACAAACAGACTCTTGAAGCAATGTCCGACCACATGCAGGAAGTTCTTGAGAGTGAAGCCGATTCCTATCTGGATATCAGAGCAATATCTCTCATGCAGAAGCAGCTGTCTGTAATGAGCAGCAGTGCTGAAAGAGGTACCTTCGATGTACCGGTAGAAATTGACGGGCAAAAGATTTCCATGCATATCACTTTAAAGAGTGAAGAGGGCATGGATTCACGGATGGAAGCAAGTATTCAGACTTATGAATACGGTCTTATCACAGCCACCTTATATGAGAAAAATGGCATGATAAGCGGAATGCTCACTACTACATACAGTAAGAGCAGTGAAGAGACTGAATATCTTGAAGGCGTTAGATCTAAAATGTGCGCTAAACTGGCTGAGAAACTAAAGGAATTTGGCGTGGGCCAAGAACAAATAGCAATCCTTTACCATGCGCAGTCACAGCCTACCTCAGTAGGGCAAACTAATGCAAATGCCACGGATGGCAACTCAAAGAATATTACTGAAACCAGGCAGCTTCTTACCATGGCAAAAGCATTTATAGAGTCGCTCTGATTTTTTACCTGTCAGAGCAGAAATGAGGTAGAAATGAAAGTAAATTATAATGTGTCCGCGATGATCGCCAATAACGCACTTCAGAAAAATGATAATCTTTTATCTGCATCTCTGGAGCGTCTTTCAAGCGGCCTGAAAATCGCCAATGCCAAGGACAATCCTTCGGGACTGGCAATGTCCAGAAGAATGAACTCTCAGATAGAGGGCCTTGGAGTGGCAGGGGATACATCAAATGATGCTATTTCCATAGTTCAGGTGGCTGACGGTACTCTTACAGAGATACAGGAAATCCTTCAGAGAATGAGTCAGCTTGCAGTTCAGGCGAGCACCGATCTTCTTACACTTTCCGACAAAGAAGTAATACAGGAAGAGGTAACCCAGTTGAAGGAAGAGATTGAGAGAATGGCAGCTACTACGCAGTTTAACGGTCAGTGTATTCTCGATGGTTCCTTTGACCTTAAGGGCTATGCAACAGTATCTGAGGGCAAAGAAGACCCTGTGACAGATCCGGCGGTAAAGGTGGTCACCTACTCAGATCTTGTGGAAGCAGGTCAGTACCAGATAACCGGAATAGATGTATCATACCTGAATCTCACCGGCTCAACCGGAGTTGATAAAAAGGGAATCTTTTTTGAGAATGACAGTGAGCAGCAGATAAAGGTTTATAAGAAGACATCAACGGGAAAAGAAGACTATATGCCCAGCGGCATGCTTGCAAAAATAGACGGTGATGTCCTCACTTTAGCAGACAGTACCGGAAAAAAGATAAGCGTACAGATAGACAGGCAGTTCAAGGGCTCAATAAATCTCGATCTTACAGCAAATGGCTGCATGACAATGCAGGTTGGCGCAAATGAGGGTCAGACCCTGGATATGAGAATTCCTAAGGTTGGACTTACTACTCTTGGAATCTACAATCTGGATATGGCAAACCCCAAGGGCGCAAGAGAAGCGATAGATATGGTTAAAGGAGCGCTTACAGAGATCAGTTCTATCCGCAGCAGACTTGGCGCTTATCAGAACAGACTTGAGCACACAGTAAGCAGTCTTGATATCACAGTAGAGAATATGACAGCAGCTTATTCCAGGATCATGGATGTTGATATGGCGGAAGAAATGACCGTTTATTCCACACAGCAGGTGCTTTCACAGGCAGGAATTTCCATGATGGCTCAGGCCAACGAGAGACCGTCTCAGATTCTGCAGCTTTTGCAGTAACAGTTTATAAGGGTTAGTTAAGCGATTAGTAAACGAACTGCAAAGGAGAGAGCCATGACACAGGAAAAAAAGCAGGAATACACCTTAAGGATCACACAGGCAAATAAAACACAGATGATCACAATCCTTTATGAGATGGTGATTGACTATATTTCTGAAGCCAGGGATTTAATTGCAAGGGGACAGAAAGAAGAGGCATCAGTTAAGCTTGGATATGCTCAGAACTGCATCGATGAGCTCATCAGATCCGTTAACCTTAGCATGGAACTTGGAAGAATGCTCCATAAGATCTATATCTTTTCAAAAAAGGAGCTTACTATTGCCGGGGTTAATTACAGCCAGAGCAGGATAAAGCGTGTAGAAAAAAATTTCAGGTCTCTGCATACGGCCTATAAAGAACTGGAGAGCTATGACAAGAGCGGTCCCACTATGGGAAATACCCAGTCGGTTTATGCAGGTCTCACCTACGGAAAATACAGCCTCAATGAGGATGTAACTGCCTCATCATATAACCGCGGATTGATGGCTTAAGAATTCCTTAAGAATATTAATTTTTGTACAAAAGTGCATTTAAATATAATTAATAAGAAGCGGAATAACGTAAAGCGGATGGAAACTAATGTTTGTTGACAGCGTTTCCAAGCCGCTTTTTTGCTGTATTTTTTAAGGGCACAAGCAGTGTTCGATTCAATCGAACAAATTATTAATTGTGCAAATTGACGGTATTTCAAAATGTTGTTGACGAGTGTTTTGTTTTCTGATAATGTCTTGAATCACGAGCTCGTGAGTAGCATCTGCTCAGCGTGATGCGCAATGTGTGGTCGGCATGTTGTTTTAGCATATGAAGGAGATTCTGGCTCCGTTCAATTGCGTTCTGCAAAGATAAGCTAAAACTGTTAGTCTGGTGCCAGGGAAAATGTTGTGTGCGGCGGTGGAACGAAGATCCATCGCCTGATCAAAAAGTAAGAAGGATATGAAAGGAGAGGATACTGATAAATACTGTTTTATACCTGTTTTTGTCCGGGGCGGTATTCACCGATCTGTACAAAGACAAGATTTATAATGTGTGGGTAATACCGGGGCTTTTAACGGGCCTTATCACTGCCCTGATCCAGGGACCGGATAGATTTCGGACTTCACTGATGGCAGTTTTAGTTTCTTTTGTAGTATTGATGCCGGTTTATTTGATAAAAGGCATCGCAGCTGGAGATGTAAAGCTTTTTCTATCGACAGCATCTTTTTTATCAATGCAGGAGCTTTATTCCTGTATCTTATTTTCTTTCCTGATAGCAGGAGCAATTTCCTTAGGAATTTTGATTTTTAAACGAAATGAGAAAAAGACAATGCACTTTGCGATACCGATAATGGCCAGCACAATCTTTGTGTTAGGAGGTGCATTATGATAAGACCAAGACTGGCAATATGTGACGGAGATGCTGTTTATTGTCACAGACTTGATGAGTATCTCCATGGAAATCTTAAGCTTTCTTTTGAAATTTTCTCTTTTACCGATATTTCAATTCTCATGGATTTTTGCAGAAATGAAGAGGTTTCACTTCTGATAATTTCAGAGAGAATGTTTGGAAATCTGGAAAAAGGCATGAGATCAACGTTTTCTAAAAATGTACTGGTATTAGATGAGGGCATTGGAGCCAGGGATCAGGACGGAGAGGAATCTTTTGATAACGCAAAAATAGAACATATAAGCAAATATCAGGAAGCTTCTCGGATTGTAGATGGAATCATCAATCTCTGTGCTTCATCTCCGGAAGACTTTAAGGCAGTGGCGGCTGGTACAGAGGCATCAAATGCCAATGTGATCGGGTTCTATACGCCAATAAGCAGATGTGGACAGACGACTTTTGCGAGAGCTATGGCAAAAAAGTTTGCTGAAAAAGGAAAGACCATATTTTTAAGCTTTGAAAGCTTCTCCTCTCTTCCCCATTTACTTGGAATTCAAAAGGGAGAGGATATCACAGACATCATGTATTATACGGAATGCGAGCGGGATAAGCTGGGTATTTTCCTTGAGAAGGTTAAGTGTTCAAAAGAGGGTGTGGATTACATAATGCCTGCAAGAACTGCAGCGCAGCTAAGGGATATCAGCTTTGACAAGCTTTGCAATCTTGTGGAGATACTCACTAAAGAAGCAGGATACGAATATGTGGTTATGGATCTTACGGATTATCCGGATGGTTTTCTGGATATATGTCTTCTTTGCAGGAGGATATTTACTGTAGTAAGAGATAATCCGTGGGATGCTTACAGGCAAAAAGTGTTTGAAGAAGTATTGATAGGTAGTGGTTACGAAGAGATCAAGTCCAAAATGACAAAGGTCAAGCTCCCGGATATCAGGGACAAAAAAGTATTTAACGCTTTTGTTAACCAGATTCTTTCGGGTGATTCCCTATGATGGAGGAACGGGCTGAGGAGATCAGAAAAGAAGTCAGGCAGCAGGTTATAAACTCAGTTGATTATTCCAGAGAAATCAGCGACGAAGAGATATTTGAACTCATAGACAAAGATCTTTTGGAAAAAGCTAGAAGCAATATCCTGTCACTAAACGACAGGAAAAGACTACGGATGCAGATATTTCACTCAATCCGAAAGCTGGATATACTTCAGCAGCTGGTTGATGACCAATCGGTAACGGAGATCATGATAAATGGCACCAATAATATTTTTATTGAAAAAGACGGTGCCATCAGCCGCTTTGATGCTGCGTTTGAATCGAAAGAAAAACTTGAGGACGTGGTTCAGCAGATTGTGGCAGGTTGTAACAGAGTTGTCAACGAATCATCGCCTATAGTGGATGCAAGACTGTCAAATGGCGCGAGAGTCAATGTGGTCTTAAGTCCGGTAGCATTAAACGGGCCCATAATCACCATAAGGCGATTTCCCGAAAATCCAATAACAATGGACAAACTTATATCCCTGGGAGCCATCTCAGAGCACCTTAGGGATTACCTTTCAGTCCTGATAAAGGCTGGATACAACATCTTTATTTCTGGTGGAACCGGATCCGGTAAGACCACCTTTCTAAATGCACTATCCGATTTTATTCCCAAAGATATGAGAGTAATAACAATTGAGGACAATGCAGAACTTCAGATAAGAGGAGTTCCCAACCTGGTACGACTTGAGGCGAGAAATGCCAACGTGGAGGGATGTAAGGAAATCTCCATAAGAGACCTTATTAAATCATCCCTCCGTATGCGTCCGGACTGGGTTATCGTCGGAGAGGTCCGCGGTGGCGAGTGCGTGGATATGCTGCAGGCTATGAACACCGGGCATATGGCAATGTCAACAGGCCACTCCAACAGCGCCCGGGACATGCTTTACAGAATAGAGACCATGAGCCTTATGGGCATGGGGGAACTTCCCCTTGCGGCTGTCAGAGGGCAGATTGCCGCCGGGATAGATATCATAGTTCATCTTGGGAGGTTCAGAGACAGATCGAGAAAAGTCATAGAGATCTGCGAAATACAGAAAGAACTTGATAACAATGGAAAAATAGCCCTAAATACGCTTTTTCGTTTTGAAGAGGAGAATGGTGGAAGTGAAAAAGTAAAAGGTGCTTGGAGGGAAATTGGTGAGCTTAAAAACAATCAAAAACTTTTGGCGGCAGGGCTTGTCCTTCCGGCCAAGGATGGCTGATATACCATATTTTCTGCAGGGGGAAATAATTGCAGCATTATTCGGATGGCTGTTTTACGACTCTCTTTTTGCAGTGGTCCTGTTATCACCACTTGTCATACCCTGGGTGCTTTTCCAGAAGAGTATAGAGAAAAAGAGACGATGCAGACAGATAGGAATACAGTTCAGGGATGCGATATATTCGGTGCTTACCGGGTTAAAAGCCGGTTATTCAGTGGAAAATGCTTTTTTCGAAGCGGAAAAAGACATGAAGATTTTGTATGGAGCAAAGAGCGATATTGTTTTTTACCTGAGCAGGATATGCAAGGGCTTAAAGAATAATATTGCCCTGGAAAAGCTTATGTACAGCTTTGGAAAAGAGTGTGGGAATACGGATATTCAGGACTTTGCTCTGGTATTCAAGGTGGCAAAAAGAAATGGCGGAAACATGACGGAAATTATAGAGCGCACGATAGATGTCATCTCCCAGAAGATCAATGTTGAGAAAGAGATTGATGTCCTCATCAGTGCAAAGCGATTTGAAGCAAAGATAATGAATGTAGTCCCCTTTTTTATTATTTTTTATATCAGCATTTCAAGCCCCGGGTTCTTTGACGTTCTTTATCATAATCCCTTTGGGATAGTCCTGATGAGCGTTTGCATGTTTGTTTATATAGCAGCTTACGTCATGTCGGAAAGAATAGTGAACATTGATGTGTGAAAAAAGCGAGTATGAAATGAGGTTTTTTAATGGCAGAAATAGGGAATGTAAAGAGTAAAAATGAGGATGGGGCGGTCTCGAGGCTTTTATATAAGCTTTCGCTTGAAATATACAGATTATTCATAAGAAAAAGACACCTTCCCGGATCGGAAAAGGTGAGAAATAATCTTTCGGCGCTGTATAGCAGCAAGAATCTGGAAAAACTGGAAGCCGAGTACTATACCGGAAAGATAAGTGTTGTGATAATAATGCTTTTTTCGGGAGTGTTTCTTTCTCTGATGCTCCATCTATCAGCTGTCAGTGATTCCGGTATCTCAGACGACGGAACCATAATGCGAAGCGGTCCCGGCGAAGGAGACCAGAAAATCGAGCTGCTGGCAAAGGATGATGAGGGAACGATTCTTGGAGAGTACGACTTTGAGATCTGCGAGCAACTTTATACACCGGAAGAAGCGGATAGGCTCTTTGAGAGTGCTTCTGACAAGGTGGAAGCTATGATCCTTGGAAAAAACCCGTCTCTTGATCAGATAAGCGAGGATCTGAATCTGGTAAAAGAGCTTGATGGTTATCCTTTTGCCATATCCTGGCAGACAGATAACTACGAGATCATAAGCAGCGATGGAAGCGTCTCATCCGAGGAGATCCCCAAAGAAGGTATTCTTGTGGAGCTGCAGGGAACCTATAAATATCAGGATAAAAGATGGCAACAGGTAATTTATGTAAAAGTAGTTCCAAGAAAGCTGTCCAACGAAGAAAAGATGGAAAGAGCTATCCATGAGCTTCTTAAAGCCTCGGAAGAGGACTCGAGATATGAAGACAGAGTGATGCTTCCTTCAGAATATGAGAACGGACATATCTTATGGAGCGAAAAAAGGCAGGACAACAGCCTGATACTGCTGCTTTTGATGATAATTGCAGGTGGAGCACTCTTTGTCATGAAAGACAAAGAGCTTCAAAAAAACATGGAGGACAGACGGCAGCAGCTGCTTAGTGAATATCCGCAGCTGGTTTCACAGTTGGTGCTTTTTATGGGAGCCGGAATGACAGTCAGAAATGTTTTTGCCAGACTGTCGGAGGAATATCTTGCAAAGAGAGAACAGGGCATGTCCAAAAGCTATATGTATGAGGAACTGGTAAGAACAAACAGAGAAATCCAGGCAGGAAAATCAGAGGCCAAAGCATACGAGGCTTTTGGAATCAGGTGCCAGGGACAGGAGTATTCAAGGCTTTGCACTTTACTTACGCAAAACCTTAGGAAGGGAAACGGTGAACTGCTTAATCTGCTTCAGGAGGAATCTCGAAAAGCCTTCGAAGACAGAATGGGAAAGGTGAGAAAAAAAGGTGAAGAGGCAGGAACAAAGCTTCTTTTTCCGATGGTAATGATGCTTCTTATAGTAATGGTGGTGATCATGATACCTGCATATATGACATTTTAAAGATCTGAAAATAGGAGGAAAAAATGAAGGAATTACAAAAACAATTAAAGAGAGGTGGAGTAAAGCTTCTTAACGGAGTAAAGAATTTTTGGGAGGATGAGTCCGGAATGGGAACTGTGGAAATCATTCTCATCATAGTGGGAATCTGTATAGCCGATAAAAGCCGCATTTTATGTGGAAATTTTAGATGTATATGAGAAAAGTATTATGTAATGATAGGTCTAGTTTTTTAGAAAAGGTAAAAATAATGTTTACAGAATTTGATGAGTTCCTTTTGACATGCGGATATTTTAAGATAAGAAATTGGAATATAGATAGTGCCGAGGTGATAAGTATAGATTCAGGGCACTATTGGATTATAAAGAAATTTGATAAGGAAGGGTATCCTGGGTTGGTATTGTATCATAGCCATGATGGAAGATTATATCATGTACATTTCTGCTATAAGGATCAGGATATAGCTCCAGCGGTATCAGAGATTATGAGTCACGATAGGTATCAGAAGAAGAAATTGAAGCTTAGGAACAGAATTACAAAGGTATCAAATAGAGAGCATTCCTGTAATTCAGAAATAACGTCAATTGAATAAAAGAAAACCTCTAGGTATGATAAAGGTGTTCATCTTGGCCGGATGAAAAAAACACTTTACACAAACTGGAGGTTTCTAAAATGAATCATACACAGAATGACAGACTTAAGCAAGTAACAAGTGACACTCTTATTGTTGGAGTTGATGTTGGATCACAGACCCACTTCTGCAGAGCATTTGATTGGAGAGGGGTTGAACTTTCCAGAAGAGTATTCAAGTTTAGTAACACAGGAATGGGATTTCTCATTTTCCTTCGCTGGACAGAGGAACTCATGAATAAGACCGAAATGAAGAAGGTTATTGTTGGCTGTGAGCCTACCGGTTGCTACTGGCTTACTTTTCAGAAGTTCTTACAGGATCATGATATTCAGCTTGTGACTGTGAATCCTTTTACAGTAAACAGAAGTATGGAACTGGATGATAACAGTCCTGAAAAGAGTGATTTAAAGGACCCTAAGACAATAGCGTTACTTGTTAAGGACGGAAGATTTTCAACTTCTTATCTTCCAAGCGGTGTATATGCAGAAATCAGAGAGGCCTCTGTTTGCAGGGACCAGATTATGAAGCAGCATGTACGTCTGTCAAATCAGATACAGGGATGGCTGCAGAAGTTCTTCCCGGAGTATTTTGAGTGTTATGCCGATTGGGATTCAACCAGTGGACTTATGCTTCTTAAAGAGGCTCCGCTACCACAGGATATCCTTAAAATCGGTGCAGGTGGAATCAATCAGATATGGCGTGATGCAAAGGTGCGTGCGGCAGGAATAAAGAGGGCACAGACCCTGGTAGAAGCCGCACAGAACAGTGTAGGACTGGAAGCTGGTGAGGCTGCAAGACTTGAGATATGGGTTCTTGTAAATGACTACATCCTAAAAGCAGAACAGCTAAAAAGGCTTGATGAATACCTGGAAGAAAAAGTAAAAGAAGTACCAAATGTGGAGAAACTGCTCGCCATGAAAGGAGTAGGACCTAGTACTGTGATTGGTTTTATTGCTGAGGTCGGTGATATCGGACGTTTCACTGATCCAAAACAGATACAGAAACTTGCCGGACTAGAGATAGTCAAGAAGAGTTCTGGCAAAAAGAAGGGACAGCCAAGAATCAGTAAAAGAGGTAGGCGAAAACTGCGAAGAACAATGTACGAATCAGCACGTGCACTGATTAACTGGAATCCTGCGTTTCAGGATGTGTTCCTTTATTACAGGAACAGACAGAGGAATCCTCTTGGAGGAATGCAGGCAAAGATTGCAGTTGCATGTAAAGCGATTCGGGTATTCTACGTAGTATTACAAACAGGCTGTGACTTTGATGAAGAGAAGTTCCGAAAGGACATCATCAGGCCAGAAGTAGCCTAATAATAAAAAAGCACATACTGTAGCAGATAACGTCCGCCAAGAGTTCAATTGGTGCTGGATTACAGGAGTGCTCTCTAGCAATGACAAAGCAGAGCGAAGCCGCTAAGACATTTTTATTAGGGCATGACCCTGGATTAGAGCAGAGGCGGCACCCCACTATGGGTAGGCTGGACGAAGGAATTTAGGACCCTCTTTAAGGGAGGATGATCCTGTTAGACATGAGAGGTTAGCAGCCATAGGGAAGAATGGGACACAGATTCGCCTTCATAAAAAAGGATGACGTTTTACTTCGTGTACCTTTCTGACTGGAAAACGAAGTGCATTGAACCTGAAATGACATAGTTTTCGCCCATTATTGAATGCTTATCATTGTTTGTAACTTTGAGAATCATTGCACGAATGGCTAAAATACAGGCTTATTTGTGCAAAATAAATAAGAAAGTATAGAGAGGAGATAAAAATGAGATCAGAAAAGGAAGTTTATGATATTGTTTTGAATTTTGCAAAAACAGACAAACGCATTCGCATGGTTACTTTGGAAGGATCTAGAACAAATACAAATATTCC
>JAFPVA010000126.1 GCA_017413105.1 Butyrivibrio sp.
AGTCCAACATAGCCCTTAAAATCAGAAGAATTTTCAAAGGAACCTTCTCTATGCTTTTTGATCATTGACTTCCATTCATCATAAACCACTCTACATTTGTACATTTTAGCTATCCTTCCTGTATCTTTTTCCTCAGTCTCATTAGCTCAGAAAGCATTTTATGAGTATTATTCTACTTCATACAAAAAAAGAAGAGAAGCACAAATGCATGCTTCTCTTCTGTCTATTACTGCCGGCGACCGGGATCGAACTTTCCTGCGCCTTTCAAAAAAAGAGACCTTACTGCATTAAAAATAATGCAGTAAAGTTTCGCTGCTTCGAACATATCCCGGGGAACATTTCCCGTACTGACGAAAATATGTAACACGTCTCCGTGTCAGCTACCCCCTATTACTAATTACAGAATACTATAGGCAAATAAGTCATGTTAATCATATAAAACCCATAGGGTCATACCTTATTCCTTCTCAAATAAACAAAGTATCCGACCACTACTGCTAAAACTGATATTCCAACATATAATATCGGTGCGAACTGCAAAGCCGTCAGGTAGTGTCCGCCAAATCCAACAAGCCTGAATTCGTAAAGCACATTGGGAGATGCCATGTCAATTGGTGAGAGCAGGTACAAAAACTGTGACAGAGGCCTGATGACCATCGGTATTTCCCGGGCTCCTGCCAGGATCAGGAGGAATCCTCCAAAGACTGCGCCCATGACCGCAACCGGATTATTAAGGCACTCGGATAAAAAGCAGGTGGCAACAGTCAGGAACAGACAAGCAGCAAAAGAAACCAATATCTGCCTCCCAAAGAACGCACCTATGGTAAGAGGCTCAGAAGTCAGAGGCATAAGGCTTTGCACCATTGCATCCCAGCCATTATTTCCCCACAAAGCCAGACTTGTCACAATAGAAATTCCACCAAATAAAACTGTCAGCAAAAAGATGGTTACAACTGCTGCCGATATCTTGGCAGCATAGGTGATCCCCCATCCGCCTCTGGTACATCGCAGAAGAGGATCCGTCTTGTCTTTTATCTCTCCCGCAAAGATATGGCTCAGCAAAAGAGTTATCACAAAGAGCATAATGAGTGACATCGACTGTACAATATCAAGAAGGCCATACATCTCCTCAAAGGAGTGCCAAATAAGCGGCTTAGCTATCTGCGTCTCCTTCTCCGCCCAGTATTTCTCTTCGCCTTCTGTCAGGGCGCACAGCTCCATGCCTTCCTTTATGGTGTCCTGCCTGATCCGGTAAATCGCATCAGCATCGTAGTCACCAATCGGTTTTCCATAATCAACTATCTTCCTCACCCAGTCGCACAGCGCCTGATATGTGCAATTGGTCTCATTCCAGAAGACGCCATATTCATCGGCCGACTCACAAAGCTCATGAAGAAGTGTATCGTCAATGACACGGCCGTCAATTACCCTCTTAAGTTCCCTGGTCCTATCCGAGTAGTCGCTCATCTGCTCCGCCTGGAACACTCCCTGCATGAGCGAATAGGCAGCGATGACAATCAGAAGAATAATCGTGAACCTGTTCTTGACTATCTTTTTTATCTCATAATAGAAAAGCGTGCAAAATAGGCTTTTCTTCCCCATTACTTAATCCTCCTCTCCAAATTCCTTCAGATAGAAGTCTTCAAGCCTTCCATCTTCCTCTCTCCAGGGTCCCTGCCAGATGATCTGTCCGGATCTCATCATGATAACCCTATCTGCAATATGCTCAATGTCAGAGACGATATGCGTAGACAAAAGAACTATGCTCTCCTTTCCAATCTCTTCTATGAGGTTACGGAAGCGCACTCTCTCCTTAGGATCAAGACCGGCTGTAGGCTCATCAAGTATCAGCACTTCAGGCCTATTTATGAGCGCCTGTGCAATTCCAAGGCGCTGCTTCATGCCTCCCGAATAGGTCTTTATCTTTTTCTTTGCAACGTCAGACAGTCCCACTATTTCCAGCAGTTCATCGCACCTTGCCTTAGCAGCCCTATTATCAAGTCCTTTAAGAGCTGAGAAATACATGATAAAATCCCTTCCGCTAAATTCCGGGTAATAACCAAAATCCTGAGGCAAATACCCCAGCACATCACGGTATTTCTCCTCAGAAACCGGCATACCGTCATAAGTAATATCCCCGCTTGTGGGCACCAGAATTCCGGAGATCATGCGCATAAGCGTAGTCTTCCCTGCTCCGTTGGCTCCAAGTAACCCCGTCACACCCTTCTTCAGGGTAAAAGAGAGCCTGTCTACCGCGATCTTATTCTTATATTGCTTGGTCAACCTGTCAATTTTCAGTTCCATTCATACTCCTCCACACGAAATGTCTTTTTAAGCTGGATACATTCAAGATATACCAAAAGAGCAAGCATCATAAACCACATCCACCTGTAATTCTGCGCAAAGAAAACCTTCTCATCCTTGATTGCAAGTATCATAAATGAAGTCACAGCGGACACCAATACGCATCCGAACGCATTTCTTCTCCCAACTTCCGTTCTCTCCAGGATCATGCAGGCTATGGACGATATTAGGTATGGTATGGTTATGATGGCACCGGTCATCGCAAATCCGAACACGCTCCTGCTGCCTATAACTACTGATAATGCCAGCAAAAGAGCTATGTGCACAGCACCAATTAATACCAGTCTTGCAAAGAGTATCCCCCTTCCTGATATCCTTGTTGCTCCTTCAAGTTCATCCATTCCGTACATCCGGCAGCGCATGGAGTCAAATACTGAAGAGGCTGATACAAAGGGCATTATCGCAGCCACGTAAAAGACCGTCTCACGGTTTTGTAAAGTCCCGAAGATTGCAACAACAAGCGCTGCGATCGATACAATCCACACCGGCATTCTGATATAGGAAATCTGACTCTTTAACAGGTCAAAAGTCCCAAGCTCAGTGCGCCCACTCTTTTCCCGGTACTCTCTTATGAATGCATCCTTCTTTACAAAGTCGGGCTTTGGCACTGCTTCATGCATCACTTGTCTTATGTTTTTACTCATGGAGATTACCTCCTTCCATCAGCTTCATAAAATCTCTTTTCACAGAATTAAGTTTCCTATACAGGGCAAACCTTGAAATGCCCATGATCTCGCAGATATCCGCAAGAGACATATCATTCATATACCGCAGTATCAAAAGCTCTCTGTCCCCTTCCGGAAGTTTTTTAAGGGCCTGGTCTACTTCAATCTTTCTTATCAGATCATCGGCCCCATTACCTTCATCGGAATAGTCCTCCGGAAGCTCCTCCGTCCGGGCTTTCCTGCTCTCGTCGATGCAGAGGTTTCTGGCAATGGTATAAAGATAGCGAATCTGCTGCCCACGCTCTTTATAGCTACTATTCATGAAACGAAGAAACGTCTCCTGGGTCAAATCCTGCGCAATATCCGTATTGTGAACTCTGTAATAGCAGAAGCGAAATATTTTGTCGTACTGTTCTTCTATATCCATGGATTGTTGTCTTTCACCTCCCTCTGTAATGTATAACGAATTAATTATATTAAATGTGCGGATATTATAAATATTTTTTCAAAAGTGTAACCATGCTATCATTAATGTCGCTATATATAGTGAAGGCCTTAAAAGAAAGAGAGGATCATCTTCATGGATGACTCACAGATTGTAGAGCTCTACTTATCAAGAGATGAATCAGCTATAACGCAGACATCTCAGAAATACGGAACCAAGCTAAGAAGAATAGCCCGGAATGTATTATCGGATGCAGAAACTTCCGAAGAATGCGAAAACGATGCGTACCTTCAGACCTGGAATCTGATACCGCCAAACGAGCCAAGGACTTATCTTTTTTCATTTGTCGGAAAGATTGTCAGGCATCTCGCCATAGACAGGCTTCGTCATGTAAGCAGGCAAAAGAGATCTGCACTTTACTGCGAGCTTACTGATGAAATGCAGGAGTGTATCCCCGGTAGTGCTGATGTTTCACAGGAATTTGATGCAAAAGAGCTTTCTGAGACCATAAACAGATTTCTGGATTCATGCACTGAGGAGCAGCGAAATATCTTTGTCAGAAGGTACTACTTCTTTGATTCCGTTTCCGAGATATGCGCAAAATACTCTCTTCCTCAGAGCAAAGTAAAAACCACGCTTTTCAGAATGAGGGAAAAGCTCAAGAAACACCTCACAGACGGAGGATTTGCAGTATGAACGAACATGATTTATTGGATGCCATGGGCGGCATTGATCCCAAATTCATAAAAAGCGCTGACAGTACTGTTTCAAAGCATAAAAAGTTAGCCCGGATTCAAAGCTACTATTTTGCTGCTGCAGGTCTTTTACTTCTGGTTGTCGCCGGAATTGTGATCAGAAACGCTCAAATAAACACAGCATACGAGTCTGTTGATGAGGCGGAAGAAATCACAACATTAGGTGCCATTCCTAAGGGAGCCGAAGAAGGTGCTCCGGGAGTAACTGAAAGCTCTCCTGTGCTGACAGCCGTAGCTCCTGAATCCGATTATCCTGCAATGCTAATGCATGAGGGATCACTTTACAAAGACTCCGGCGAAGAGTTTATCGGGGAAATCCCGGAAGATAGCTTACTAATGGCCACATCATATACTGATGGCGAACCTTCAGAAAATGGGCAACAGAACTTTGACAGATCATTGGAGACAAAATTCTTTGTACTTGGTGAAGATGCAATAGTTGTGTGCATCGATCCCAATGAAGGAATCTGGAGAATATTCTTAAAGCAGTAAGAACAATGGAGGACATTATGAAAAAGAGAATAATATCAGTAATAATAACATTATTAGTAGTTGCCGGCATCATTTCAGGATGTGGTAATACTGAAACACAGAGCAATGGTCAGGTCACTTCTCAGGAAGACGGAATCTCTGTTTCTGACGAAAACACTACCGATGCCACAAACACCCCTATTTCAGAAATACCAGAAGTGGATATCAACATGGATTTTAACAGCTCACTCATAGATTTTATTGAAAAATACGGCTTTTCTGAC
>JAFPVA010000127.1 GCA_017413105.1 Butyrivibrio sp.
CAGGCATGGGCGGTATACTTGAGGAAAGATGCAAAGAAAGATGTATCTCCTTATGCCGCACCGGCAAGGCAAACAGATTATTCTAATCTTCCACCTGCGTATACATTTGTCTGTACAGCAGAGCCTTTTTATTGCGAAACTTTGAAGTATATTAATGATCTTAAGGCTGCAGGAGTGGAGGCTAAAGTCGATATTTACGAAGGGATGTATCATGCCTTTGACATGAACGAACCTAATAACCCGATAAGCAAAGAAGCTATAAAGAACTTTAATGAGGTGTTTGCTTATGCTAAGGAACACTATTTTGCTACACAGGAGCATTAACTTCAGCATAATTGACGATTGGTGATTGAGATAAGAAAAGATGGTAAAGAAAATACTTAAGATAATAGCATGTATTGCCGCTTCAGTTTTGCTGATCCTTCTCGTGTTGTGTCTGAGCTTGAAATATCAGATGTCCTGGAAGATAACAAATGTCGGAATGGAACAATCTCCGGATGGCAGATACAGTGTTACTTTTCAGGCGGTAGGCGAAGCGGATTGGCCTTTTGGCGCTTCGCACGCAAAGGTGACTGTTAAGGACGAAAATCGGATTGTTGAATCATTTCGTCAGGATATCTCTGATGACGGAGTTCAGTTTCGTCCAGCAAACTATTCTGTAGAATGGATGAAGTATGGGGTTATCATTACCTTTATGGGGGCTGAACAATCAGATAGAGAGGTCGAAGTTTTTTATGATGGAAGGGATTCCTTTGTGGGATATTCAGATGAGGAAATAAAGGATATCCTAAGCGAAAGGTATTCCATATATAATGTTGAGGAAATCACCAAAGATGCAAACGGATATGCCATAAGAGGGAATGGTATTGTTTTTCGTGCGGATGAAAGCTTGGCTTTTCATGACAGTTATCCGGAGGAAGTTTTCAAGACAGTGACTGATGCACTGTTCCCTGAAAGGTTTATGAGAAGTTTGGATTGGGATGTTAAAGAAGGAGAATTACCCTCAGATCTCGTTTATACTCCAATAATATCTATGAATGGACCCGGCAGTCAGGATTTAAATTCTTATTGTGACGATATTTGTGAATGGCTTGACTGCTGTTTTGATCGACTTCCGTATATCAGAGCGAAAAAAATGTATGATTCGACCGGGTTTATACTAACAGCTCCCGGTTATGAGAAAGCGGTATTCGGTTTTAATAATATGCTACGACTGGACAGTTATAGTGCTGACAGGGTTGGATTTTACAATAATCTGTATACTTGCATAGACCGGTACTTAAATCACGAATATGATTTTTTTAATAATATCCCGTCAGGACATGATACAGTTGATGAATCTGACGATACATTGAATGAATCTGCCAAGATAACTGATGACGCAATAAGACAGTGGGCTACATATGATTATGAAGTAGCATATGATTTTCCGGACGGGCGCGAATATGCGCTTGTTCCTATAGACCGCGCATTAGGAAGCAGTTTCTATATCCTGATGGGCTTTAATGAAAAGGGAAATCCCGACAGTGCAGAACTTGTGAATTCAGATCCTTTCAATCAGCATGGTGGAGAAGCAAGATTTATAACATTTCTTGATGACGGAAATACCGGTTTCGCTGCGTTATCATATGCCGGAGGAAGCGAAGGGCTCCTGTTTGAAACGGTTGATGGCGGCAAAAGCTATCAGGAGATAATCCTTCCTTCTCCCAAAATCGAACTTCCGACTGGTGAGTTCTACAATCCGTTTGTCATGCCCGAGGAAGCATGGGAAGAAGCAGACACTATATACTTGAAGATAAGTCAGGGAGCTGATGGTGATTATCATAGTGAAAAACTTGGTGGTGCACGCACGGTTGGCATTTATGCCTCTACTGACAAAGGAAAAACTTTTGAATTTATCCGTGAAGAGGCGGAGCATGAAGGTGAATAAAACCGGAAGACAACAGCTTAAGGAAACGAATTCTTAAGACAAGAATCGGCTGGTTGTAAGATAATATTCCAGTACTAATAACTAGCTCTTTGGATGATGCTCTCCCAAGCGAATTCTGTAATTGGAGCCTTTGTTGAGGGTGGGACTAAAAAGGTTGAAAAAACCTTTTACTTAAGTAAATTGAAAAAACAGCAAAAACTTAGGTAAAAGCCTCCGGGAAAAGGCCATCGGAAGAAAGCATTTCCGGTGTTGTTAGTAAAAGATGTTCCGGACATAAAAGTAATAACCGGGTAAGAAGCGGTAAAACAAATAGCTCGGATTAATAGAAACGAAGGGCGTATAGACCATATGGTTTATACGTCTTTTTCTTTTGTCTAAAATGTAAAAAAAGATCTTGTCTTTGTTACATGATGATATCAATTGCACCTTATACATCAGAAAATGCAACTTATGCAAATCTGAAGATGTGAGACAAATTTTTTTGATAAAGTAAAAACATCTTAAGAAAGGGAGTACAAACAAATGAAAAGAAATATAATTGGCAGGGTGGTAAAAATCACATTAGGAGTAGTTGCAGTACTGATAGTTATAGGAACTGTTGGAATGGCCAAACTGGTTACTGATGGCGTGTTTTATCAGAATAAAAACAATGATACTCAGGGCAACTCGGTTAAGCAGCTGGCAAAGTACGGATTTGACCTTGACGGTTTTAACGCCGGCAATCAGGGCAAAGAGATTTCTGTTACAGCAGAGGATGGCAATGTTGTTCCCGGAACCTTTTTTGATAGGGACAGCGATAAGTGTGTAGTACTTGTGCACGGAGCAGGTGGCGACAGAGTAAGCACATATCCTCTTGCACAGCAGTATATCGAAAGAGGTTATAACGTAGTTGCTTTTGATGACAGAGGTCATGGATTAAATCCGGATGATAAAGTAACCTTTGGGATTCATGAGCTCCGTGATATAAAGGCGCTTGTAAGATATGCCAGAGAAGAACTTGGAAGCTCAGAGGTTATTGTTCATGGACAGTCAATGGGGGCACAGGCCACAGCAATTTATGCATCAAACGTAACACCTGGAACAGTAGAAGCAGCGGATGCAGTTATCTGTGACAGTCCTGTTCCGGGAATGGAATACATGATCAGAAGTGTGATTGCAGATGATGATCCGAAGGAAATGGAGTCATTTGTGACATCCTATCTTACAGAAGCAGGTAAGCTATATTCAAAGATTTTTTATCGCATCAACTGGAATGATGGTGATACAATCAAGGTTGTAGAAAATAATCAGCTGCCTACACTCATATTTGTTTCACAAAAGGATACAGTCTGCCTTCCTGAAAAGGTTGAGGAAGTATATGAAAATGTTGGCAGCTCAGAAAAGAGCATTGCTTATGTAAACAGTGCACATATCGAAGGAGTTATAGATGATCCGGATGGATATATGGAATATGTTGAAACTTTCCTTGTCGGTGCCGGATTGTAAAAGTAAGTATGAAGTTAAACCTGTTCGAAGACAAGAATAATACAAATGAGCATGTGGATCTGTATTTTTCAAATATG
>JAFPVA010000128.1 GCA_017413105.1 Butyrivibrio sp.
ATGTTCCATATACATGGAACGAAAGAACCGTCCCCTCGTTTCACCGTCCCCGTCGTTTCACCGTCCCCTCGTTCCACCCTCGCCACCTTGGCAGATGATTTAATAAAAACTTAATGAAATCCCTATACCTCCCATCTTTTAAAAGTAATAGAATATTTTCGGAGTGTTTAATGAGCTCACAAAATATTGTATGAGGATGAGGAGAGAATATGAATAAATTATTGGTGACAGGACTACTTTGCGGACTTATGCTTTCAGTCGCAGGCTGCGGTGAAAAGGCTGCTGAATCGGCAGGAACCGGACTTGTGATGGAGAAGGTTTCAGAGGGAAATGCGAGCAATGGCGCAGCTTCTGAGGAAACAAAAGCAGAAGAAAAGGCAGATAATACTGTTTTAGAAAATGCAAAAGCTGATAACTCAGGAACTGAGACCGCAGCGTCAGAGAATTCAGAAGCAGTTCCGGATTATCTTTATGAGGCATTCAAGCTTGGAAAAGCCAAAGCAAAATACAGAGGAACCGGTGACAGGACTTCTTATCTTGAGACTTCCAGTGCCCTTGAGGTCGGAAAGTCCTATACCATCGATGAAATTGGAAATGCGCTGGAAAGACCTGATGAAAACCTTAAGTATAATTCAACTGTGGAGTACAACACAATTGACTGCGGACAGGACGGAGTTCCTGAACTTCTTGTTAAGATCTCTTTTGGCGATGAATTCAGTCTTATTATGATCATCAAACAGATCGATGATGAGCTGGTTATCTGCTATGACCAGGACTCATGGTCAAGAAGTTATGTTGAAGTTAATTCCGATGGAACCATAGAAGGCAGTGGCTCTGGCGGTGCAACAGTTCACATTGTGGATTATGCCTATGTTGATCACAAGGGCGACTATAAATTCTACTATGGCGTCGAAGAGACAATGACGCTGTTTGGTGATATATACGCTTATACAAGTGGAACTGATTATAAGCTTCTTTCTTCTGATGGGCTTGATGTAGACCATTTGGGAATCAGGGATTACTATTTTGAAGGCGACTTTGAGAAGCGC
The DNA here is from genome assembly GCA_017413105.1 of Butyrivibrio sp. GTDB lineage: Bacteria > Bacillota > Clostridia > Lachnospirales > Lachnospiraceae > Butyrivibrio. Next base: position 1,050 of record JAFPVA010000128.1, read on the forward strand.
AATCATTACTACAACTATTTTGTGATCAATGACAACTATGATGATGTGACCACGGAAGCTGATTACGACGATTCAAATGAGCTGAAAAAGAGATTTACAGAAGCCGGAATAAAGACCTATACCAATGATGAAATCGATAAGATGCTTAAGGACAGAGCTGCAGAAATCGGTTATCCCAAAGGATGATATATTTCTTGGATTTCATATCCCAAAATATAATTTTTTACCGGAATGATTAAAAACCTGATATCTGATAGGATGGTTAATTCAGTTGACTATCCTATCAGATTTTTTTTCGAAAAATTTTAAGAAAATATAATTATCGCAATAAAGTTAAGTTATATAATATTATTGCCGAAATGTTTAGAAATCGATAACTATCGAGTGGTCTTGTCCTTGAGATTAGGAGGTGCCCTATGAGGATTCAGCAGAACAGGGATGCTCAGTACAATCTTTTGCAGAATCAGGATGAAGTGTCGAAGAAATCCAGTGTCGGAAAGTTTGCTCAGCACAGTGGTAATTCGTCTTCTGTGTCAGGCACCGGCGTTAGTGGAGATAGCGTGATTCAGCAGAGGCAGGGCGTTGCAAGAAAACAGGCCCTTAAAGTTGCATCCGATGCCTTTGAGGGTGAAAAGCGTTTTGATGCCCAGATGCAGGCGATAAGGGACGAGATAAATAATCTCCAGAATGAGATCAGCGAGAAGAATTCTTTGATTGGAGAAAACAATTCCAAGCTAAAAGAATTACAGAAGAAATTTGGAATCGATCCGAATAATGCGGATATTAAAAATCAGAATTACGATAATTTTTCTGATGAAGAATTGGAGAACATATCAGAATATCAGAAACTTGCAAGTCCATTGCTGTATCAGAACGAAAGCATGACAGAGGACATCGAAAAATATAAGTCCATGCAGATGGGGTATGTTCGTGGGTATTCGGACATTATGGATTCTGCCGGTGTGCAGAAGAATATCATTTCAGATACGCCTTCCAAGGAGGATGCTCAGGGCGCTGTAAATAGCGAGATCACAAATATTCTCAACAGGATGAGCCTGTTACCTAATGATGTAAAGGGTAGCACAATAGATAATCAGATTTAAGATAGACTAGCCGGCCGCAGAGTTTTTTCAGGAGAAATTGTCTATGAAGGAGCATTTTGATACTTATCTGAAGAACCAGATTGATAAATACAACGGAGTTGCTTTCCCGGTAAAATCAGGTATTTTGCGCCGGGCTCTGGTAAAGAAAGCAAAAATTCTTGATCTTCATCCCAACCCTGATGATGAGTTTACGCATCCGGATGTGGGTCCAAGTTACCGCATCATCAGTGATTATGAGGCAAAGCTTAAACAAATGCTTGCCCATGGAAAAGACGATGAGGTAGAACCTATTATTGTGGAAAAAATGCACCCGGAGGGCTATATAATTGTCAACGGACATCACAGGTGGGCTGCATTTTATCGAATGGATGTAAAAAAAATACCTGTATCTGTGGTAAATCTTACCCATCAGGAAGATATCATAAAGATGCTTGAGTCTGCCTCAAATAATAAGAGGATTACCCTTGACCTCGATGAGGTTGTATTCGGGGATAACACGGACGAAGAAGTTGAAAAGAGGCCTTTTTTTACTGTGGGACCTTTAAGTAAAGCGCGGATGAAGAAGGGGATTCCCGCACTTTTTAATTTCTTTTCCCAAAAAGGTTACGATATCTGGCTATACACTTCAAATTACTATTCCATAGAATATTTAAGATATTACATGAGAAAATATCATGTTCATGTGACAGGAATCATGAATGGAACGCAGCGAAATGTTAAAATGAGCGATATCGACAGGCTGACAATTGAAAAGAAGATTGCGGCACAATATAAGTACACGCTGAATATTGATAATGATAGCGTGATAAGGATAAACACTGCGACAAAAGATTTTACAGATTATGATATCAATCTTGAAAAGAGGAACTGGTCACAGGCAATCATGGACATTGTAGGGAACATGAAAGATGAAGAGGGATGAAGATAAAAAAACTAAGATGCGAGTGTCTTTTGACCTCGACGAAGTTTTGTTTGTTTTTCCCGAAACTCATAAAACGGAACCTGAACTGAAATTCCCACTAAACAAGATATATAAGGAGAGACTCAGACTTGGTACTCCAATGCTCATTAACACTTTACAGGAGCTGGGGTATGAGGTCTGGGTTTATACGTCGTCTTTTAGAAGTGAAGCCTATATCAAAAAACTGTTTAAACATTATGGCGTTAAGTTTGACGGAATAGTCAACGCTGAGCGGCACCTTAAGGAAGTTCAGAAAAACAGCAAACACATCCTTCCTCAAAAAGTCCCAAGTGTGTACCATATTTCACTGCACGTTGACGACGAATCTATTATTTGCACCCAGAGCCGGCAGTACGGCTTTGAAGCATATCAGCTGGATGCGCAGGATGATGAATGGGTAGATAAAATTATCAAATATGCCGGAGAAGTTAAGCATAAAAAGATACTTCAGGGCGCACTTTTCTGAGCCCAAAATAGTGATTGACGTAAGTGCTACTTTTTAGATAAAATCTTTTCTTGTGTACTCTTTTTAAAGAAAAAAATACAGAAAAGGTGCTAGAGACAAAGCAATGCAGAATTTAGTAAAAGCATTCAAAGAATATAATAGTAAACATAAGAAGCTGGTTCCGTTTCTTATTTATTTTGAAATAATAGCTATTGTTGCTGCCAGCATTTTTGGCTATGTTCGCAGGAACCTAAAGGTGGTAGCCATATTGGTTTTATCAGTTGCGGCTATCGTTTTTTCAATCGTACATCTATCTGCGACTAAGAAGGAAGCTGATAAAGCATCTGTGAACGAAAGTGTAGAAATTGCTAACGAAGCGGACACGGAGAAAGCGGAGATAGTTTTTAGCACAGATATTGCGGAAGAAGAGATTGTTGAAAGTACCAAGGCTGCGGGAAAAGAGATTGTGGTAAATGCTGATGCTGAAGGAACGGAGATAATCGATAGCATAGATGTTTCAGGAAAAGATGCGATTGAAAGTACAGAGGGCGAAACATCAGACGTAATTGATAGTATAGATGTCACGGGAAAAGATACTGCTGAAAGAACGCAGACGGAAGAGGAAGAGTTAGTCGAGAATTCAGATATTGAGGCAAAATATACTGAATCAAGTACTGATGTAGAAAAATCAGAGATAATTGAAAGCTCAGATGCTACGAAAACAGAGAACACTACCGATATAGTTTCAGATACAGAAGAACAAATTGTTACTGAGCAGAGAAAAGAAGTAGCAACAGGTTCTGACAATCTTGATGAAACATCTTCAAATCCGGAAGATAATATAGCTGGTTTTATAGGGAAATATCCCGAGACAGTCGCCTGGATCAGGTTTGAAGATGATAGAATTAACTACCCGGTAATGCAGGCCGGAGATAATTCCAAATACTCCATAAAGGATTTCGAGGGCAATGATTCAGAGACAGGAGCTCTTTTCCTGGATTACAGATCAACTGCCGATTTCAGTGACCCTAACTCCATAATCTATGGACATAATATGCGAAACCGCACCATGTTTGGAGCGCTTAAGGCGTACAAAGATAATCTGAGTTTTCTGAGAGACCATAAGTATTTTTGGATTATCACTCCCGAGGGTAAAACCCGGTATATGATCTTTGCTTTTATGGATGTGAAAAAGGACTCATATATTTACGATGTTTGCGGTCCTTCTCCGTCAAATATGAGGGATTTTCTTGATACTATCGAGTACAAGACATACATTGATACGGGAATTGAACCCACTGTAGACGATAAGATTATAACTCTTTCTACATGTACAAAATCGGATACTCTTTACTTTGTGATGTTTGCAGTAAAGGATAATTAAGGGGTTCGAGAGTTTTAGGACAAAAAATAAGCAGTTCATGTTTGAAGCAAAAGGCTTTGACATGGACTGCTATTTTTGATTGCATCTGCACTAAACAATTTGAATAATTGCTTACATATACATTCTTGGATATAAAATCCAAGAATGTATCAACCAAGCCATTTGAAGGCGACCAAAGTTGCAGGGCTTGGTTGACTCTTGAATCATGTTCTCACGAAACCCGCAGCAAGTGCGGATTTCTGTAATTTCATCCAAGAACTCATCATATCTTGAATGAAACATTCAAGATATCAGCAAACAAGCCTATTCCAGTCGACTTACGTCGAAGGGCTTGTTTGCCACCTGAATCATGTTCTCACGAAACCCGCAGCAAGTGCGGGTTTCTGTAATATCATCTAAGAACTCATCATTTATTATCAGTAATATTTTTTATGGCATGCAATGCCTTTGGCATAAGCTTGGCGATAGTTCTTATGGGGTTACCACCTGTAACCGCGCATAAACTCTCTTCATCCAGCTCAGCTCCGTCCAAGTCGGGGCTACTTAGAAATCTTATTTTGTCTACAAACTCTTTGACACTGGCTTCGCAGCCATGCCCTGTAAGAAATGATGCAAGTATGTCTTTATCCGTGATTGCAGAAATTTCATTCTGCAGGGATTCAGATGAGGAGATTTCCTGGATAAATTCATCAATTGTTTTCATGGTGTACTCCTTTCGCTGTCGGCTCTATATATTATTATACGAAGCAGAAAAATTTGTGGCAAAAAAATATTGAAAGGATTTATGAGAAAAGTGGGATAAGGGATAAAACGTGCGGAAACGATGATTTTATCCTGCAATTTGAAGCTGATTTTGTGTTTTTCACTTCTTCTATGGGATAAAATCCCAAGAAATTAAAAGGTTTATCCTATACATGGAAATGATAATTACTGAAAGCAACGCTTTTTATGGGATAAAAATGCATAATAAATTAGTCTTATCCCAATAATCCAGATTATTGGGAGGCATTTTAGATGAAGCGGGTGATTCTTTGTCCGAGCCTGCTCCGCTTTCATTTCATGGGGAAAATGCGAGATAAAGGCAAGTGACTAAAAGGATAATTTGCGTCTCTATATCTGTTTTTTTTCAAAAAAGATGCCGTGATTTTTTTGTCCTGCGTCTTTATTTTGGATTTCATAGAAAAAGCAGTATAGAATTGGTGAAAGAGCATTGATCCAAGGACTAATCTTGGATGATGCTACGTCTTTAATCCCGAAAACTTGATTTTGGAAGTAAATCCAGCTGGCAAAAGGCACGACCACGGGCTGTTACCTCGATTCAATACGGCTCAACAGACAGAAATGAAAATAAAGACGTCGCGATTTTTTATTTTGGTATCCTAAATTTGAAAATCTCCAAAAAAGACGCAAGTGTTACTCAGAACCAGCCAAAAAGAATAGCCCTCAATGGAATTCCCTTGTGGTAGTATGTCATCTACAACAAACCGGACCTATCCCTATATAGCCGCCCCCTATGGCCCTCTCCGTGGAAGTTCCCCGTTACTGTTCACTCGCATGCAGCTCGCTCCAGTAACCAATTCGCGCATTCATTTCAATTCGACTCCGTCGAAGGAATGCGCTCACTCCTGAATCAAGTTCTCACGAAATGCGCAGCTTAGTGCGCATTTCTGTTTGAACAGTAACAGTTCCCCAATCTATTAAAAAAATATGAAATTGTCATAAGACACCAAAAACCGATATAATATAAATGTAAAAATGTGTAATTAAATACCTTTGATACAAAATGACATTTTGTAATAAATGTATGAAATCCCAACTTGCTGCGGGGGTGCAAGAACATGATACAAGGGTAACAAACACTTCGGAGGCAGACATTAATGTATTATGCAAGTTTTGGAATACTGGCAGTGATACATCATCTGATAATAAATAGAGAAGCAATCAAATACAGGAGACAACATCGCCTGCAGGGGGCATATTATCGCTATGGACAGTTTCTTATTGCAATATTTGTGTTTTATATTGCAGATTTTATGTGGGGATTTCTTGTAGATTCTAAGCTAAGGTTATTGGCATACGCTGACACTTCTTTGTTCTTTGCATCTATGGCAATTTCGGTTCTTCTATGGACCAGGTTTGTAGTAGCGTTTGTGGATGCTCATGGTTTCAAGGCTAATATCTTTATCGCGGCGGGGTGGCTCATCTTCGGATTCGTTATTCTTCACCTTGTCGTGAATATCTTTAATCCGATAATATTCAAGTTTACAGAAGACGTGGAATACATACCGGGCTCTGTCAGATACATTATCCTGGTAGCTCAGTTAATTCTTTTCGTATCAATATCAATTTATTCCTTTTGTATTTCAGGGAAAAGAGAAGGCAGCCTGAAAAGACATTACAGAACAATAGGCCTCTCTGGCGGAGTAATGGCGCTTTTCATCGTTATTCAGTCATTCTTCCCATTTGCGCCGTTTTATACGATAGGATGTCTGTTTGCGAATTGCCTTGTACATGTATTTGTTGAAGAAGATGAGAAAAAGGAACAAGAAAGAATAGTTCAGGAAACAAATTCGGAAAAAGAGAGATACAGTCAGATTGCAAACAGTTTGGCAAGAGATTATGAAGCTATCTACTTTATCGAAATAGAGAGCGGAAAATACTTTGAATTATCTGTCAGTAAGATGTATGAATCGATGAACGTTCCTCAGATCGGTGAAAACTTCTACCTGGAGACGACTGAGAATGTCAAAAGATATGTACACCCTGACGACAGGCATTTTGCTGAAAGTATGTATTCTAAGGAGGTCATGCTTAAAAACCTGGAAGACCGAAAGTCATATACTTATAAGTACAGGGTCATGGTTGACGGACAGGCAAGGTATTTTAGCTTTTTTGTAATGCGTTCTGATGACGGCAAACATTTTATCCTTTGTGACAAAGACATAAATGATGCGATAACAGCTGAGACTGCGCTTCTTGAAAAACAGAAGACTCAGATCACATTTACGCATATAGCCGAGAGCCTTGCGTCAAACTATGATCTGATATTTTATGTAGACGCAACAAATGGCAGTTATGTGGGCTATTCGTCAGGAAATAATTTCGGAGAATTGCAGGTTGAGGAATCCGGTGATGATTTCTTTGATGGCTGGAAAAGAAATATGGAGATTCTCCTTCACCCCGAGGACAGGGATGGAGTAGTTTTAAGACTTGATAGGGACTACCTGCTTACGGCGCTTGACAGACGAAAACAGTTTAACCTGGAATATAGGATCCTGATCAATGGGAATGAACAGTATACGAGACTGACTGCAAGGAAAACAAGTGACGGCAAGCATTTGATCTTAGGCGTCGAAAATATTGATGAAGAGGCAAGAAAAGAAATAGAGCGTGCGCAGGCTCTCAGCAAGGAAAAAGAATTTGCAAGACGCGATGAGCTGACGGGAGTAAAAAATAAGCTGGCATTTGATGAACTTGAAGAGTCCGTTCAGGACAATCTTGATAAAAACATGTATTGCCAGCCTTTTGCCCTTGTTGTCTGTGATCTTAATGACCTAAAAAAGATTAATGATACGAAGGGACATAAGGCAGGAGATGAGTACATCAAGTCATCTGCAAAGCTTTTGTGCGACGTATTCGACCACAGCCCGGTATTTCGTATCGGCGGCGATGAATTTGCCATTTACTTAAGCGGCGACGACTATTCCTCCAGGAATCAGCTCGTAGGCAAAATCCATAGCAGCGCACTGGAAAACATGGACAAACATGAAGGGCCTGTTATAGCAATTGGCATGTCGGAATATATGCAGGGAAGAGATACGAAAGCTACGGATATCTTTGAACGTGCGGATCATTTGATGTATGAGGACAAAAAGTATTTGAAGAGTCGCACCGGGACATAATGTCAGCACTTGAAAAGATAGTGACACTACTTGCTCCAAAAAGATATCGCATCGTCCAGCCACCCGTCAACCTCAAGCCCTATTCCGAGGCCATAACTGTGACCTCCGGTGTGACCAAATTTTGTCATGACAGGGATGTTTTTGGAGGTTGCGCTCTCGTAAAGGGATGTGCTATTTATGAATGGGACTGTAGGATCGTCCTCGTTTGCAGTTAAATAGAGAGGAGGGCAAATCTCTTTTGACAGATGGTCCTCAAGACTTAAGGGGGCAAGTGCCTCCTTTGTTATTTCACCGGGAATAAGGAGCTCAAGAAAATCGCTCATTGAAAGCTTTGCAGGAGAGCCCTCCGGAGCTTTTTCCCAGATCTGGTAAAAGAAATCCATTCTTTGCGCAGGATAACCAAGGAAAATCAGCTCGGGCTTAGGAAGGTTACCTGCTTTCCAACCCAGGTTGTCTGATGCCATTTCACCTGCAAGAGTGGCACCTGCCGAAAAACCTCCCATAATATATCTTTCTTTATTAACATCGAATTTTACAGCATTTTCCTGAATAAACGAAATAGCTCTGTACATATCTTTAAGAGCCTTTTGGAATACGCCTTTCTGAGCAGTTCTGTAGAGAAGTACAAATGCGGATATACCAATTTCGTTGAGCTTTGCTGCAACTGAGAATCCTTCTATGAGTGTCCACTGACGGGCAAAGCCTCCGCCGGGAATAACAAGCGCAAAGGCCTTTTCGCTTTCTTTGGAAAGCTCTGTCTCTTTTTTCCTTGGGAAAAAGAAAAGCTTTGTCTCCGAAAGCTCGTGAGACATATATATTTCCTGACGGCTGTAGATATACTGCATGTAGGATGCACCGTTTCTGCCATCACTATCTGCCAGTTCACTGCATCTATCCAGTCCAAGCTTCATTCCGGTAGCTTCATAGCCGTAGGAATCCAAGGCCCTTTCAAGATGATCTTCTGTGATATAAGTCCAGAAGTAGTCAGCAAATATTCCGTATTTTCCGGAATCAATCAGTTCTCTTACAGTTGTTTTATTCATATCCATGCTCCTTTCGCCGAATAGTATAGCATGCCTTATTACTTTAAAAATGTATAAAATAGCGGCTTGTTTATTATTATATTTACACAATGGACTAACGTATTAACGAATGAGAAAATTATAGAGATGGGAAGTGGTCTAACTTCCCGACTTTACTCATTTGGAGGTTCTATATGTTTTGTACATGTCATTATTTCAGTAATATCCTTGCACACAATATCGAGATCAATGTAGTAATTCCTACTCCTGAAGGTAATGAGCAGATCACAGCCACCGGAAAAGAGCTGCGCTACGACTATGAGAAGGGACTTCCTGTTGTTTATCTTTTGCACGGTGCCTACGGCGACAACAGTTCCTGGGCGAGATTTTCAAGCATAGAGAGATATGCTCAGGCACACAACTGCATTGCTGTAATGGCGGGCGTTGAGAACAGCTTTTACCAGGATATGCCCCATGGAGGCAAGTATTACAGCTTTATGACAAAAGAACTTCCCGAGTATATCACGAGGATCTTCCCTGCTTCAAAAAAGAGAGAGGATACCTTCATCGCAGGATTATCAATGGGAGGCTATGGCGCATGGTTCCTGGCTTTGTCGAGACCTGACCTTTACGCTAAGAGCGCTTCAATGTCGGGAGCTTTGGATATAGCCATGTTGCACGATGAGGCTGAGAAGGGCAACATAGACAATCCATTTCCATGGGAGGATGCTTTTGGAGAAGTGGCAGAACATCTTTCCGGAAGCGATAGAGACCTGTTTGCCCTGATTGAAAAAGATATGAAGAATGGACAGATTCCCGAACTCTATCAGGCATGCGGCACAGAGGACTTTCTTTTTACCCTGAATCAGAGTGTTCATAAGAGATTAGAGGAGATGGGGGTTAAGAGTGTATATAAAGAAGTTCCGGGATATATGCACAACTGGGAATTCTGGGATCTGGAAATCCGGAGTATTCTGGACTGGATGCTGCCGATCGAACAGTGAAAAGGAGATATTCCATGAAAATCTGTAGGAAATTTGAAGCAATAGAAAAGATAAATGAAGGATACCTTATTGCGCTTGATAAAGCGTACATGAAGGTTTGTTTTGTGACTGACAGCATCGTGAGAATAAAGGTTTCTTTTGATGATTTGGAGAATATCAAAAAAAGCGAAGGCTCCTATGTGCTTCAGCTTACAGCCTGGGATGACAGACTTGATTTTTTGTTTGGGGATGAGAGAGAACATGTAAAAGCGCTGGAGCCGGAGCTTTCAGAAAATGAAAAAGAAGTTGTTTTGAAAACCGGAAGCAGCACATTAACCATAAAGAAAGACCCTCTGAACATACGTCTTGAAGATAAAGACGGAGACATCGTATATGAGGGTGTTGAGGGCAATCCATTTATAAAAGATGCCAATAACAGAGTAGTCAGCTACAGCAGGATGAAGGAAGATGACTGCTTCTACGGTTTTGGAGAAAAGACAGGACCGATAAACAAAAATAAGGATTTTCTCAGGGAGAGAGCAACCGACTGTTACAGCTATGATCCTGAGAAGTGCGACACAATGTATAAGCACATTCCTTTCTATATCAGGCTGGACAGGGATACCAGGAAGGCAGCAGGCTTCTTTTTCAATAATTTCCATGAATCAGTTTTTAACATGGGAAAAGAAAAGAGCAATTACTGGCCAAGATATACATATTTCCAGGCAGATGGCGGAGATATAGATCTCTTTATCCTGTCCGGTCCTACTATGGACAGGATTCTTGATGATTATACGAGACTTACGGGGAGACCTGCTCTTTTACCCAAAAGAGCTCTGGGTTATCAGGGCTCCTCAATGTATTATTCCGAGTTGGAAAAAGACTCTGATAAAGCCCTTATCGAGTTCGTTGAGACAGTTCGCAAGAAAGGATTTCCAATTGATGGATTCCATCTGTCCTCAGGTTATACATCTTATGATAACAAGAGATGTGTATTTACCTGGAATAAAGAAAGATTCCCTGATCCAAAGGGCTATTTTGCGAGAATGAATGAACTGGGAGCCCAGAATGTTCCTAACGTTAAGCCGGGCATTCTTTTGATGCATCCAAAGTTCAAAGAATTTGAAGAACAGGGCGCTTTTGTAAAAGACAGTGAGGATAACAGTAAGCCCGCTGTCGGAGCATGGTGGGGAGGCCCGGGAGCTTTTTGGGATTTTACAAGTCCAAAAGCGAGAGAGCTTTGGAAAAAGTATCTGACGGATACGGTTATCGATATCGGCACCAATTCAATCTGGGACGATAACTGCGAATATGACAGTCTGCTTGATCACGACTGTGTCTGCGATTATGACGGCGAAGGCGGAAGAATAGCAGAGCTTAAGCCTGTAATGTGTACTATTATGAGCAAGCTTGCCTGTGATGCGGTAAAAGAGCATGACAAAAACGCAAGGCCTTATGTTGTATGCAGAAGCGGAAGCTCAGGAATCCAGAAGTACGCTCAGAACTGGGTTGGAGATAATTTTACTTCCTGGAGAACGATAAAGCACAACATTCCTACAATGCTTGGAGTGAGCCTTTCAGGGCAGCCAAACACAGGATGTGATATCGGCGGATTTGCAGGACCGGCTCCGGAAGAGGAGCTATTTGTAAGATGGGTTCAGCATGGCATATTCCAGCCAAGATTTTCTATCCATTCAGCCAGCAGTGACAATACAGTAACAGAACCATGGATGTATTCGGGGCAGGCCGACAGAATAAGAAATGCCATTTTACTCAGATACAGGATGCTTCCTCATCTCTATTCGCTGGAGTATCAGGCTCACAAGACAGGGGCTCCTATTATGAGACCGCTTGTATATGAGTTCCAGAATGATGAGAAAGTATATGAAGAGAACTACGAATTCATGCTTGGAAGAGATCTTCTTGTTGCCAATGTCCTTGAAAAAGGGCAGAAGGAAAAAGAAGTATACCTTCCTGCAGGAACAAAGTGGTACGACTTAGAGAACAGCTTAAGATGTTACGAGGGTGGACAGGTAATCTCAGTTCCCGTAGATATTGACTCTATTCCAAGATTTATCCGTGAAGGAGCAATCCTGCCTACAGCTTTAAACCAGCCTCTTAATGCTGAAAGAGACCCGGTTACTGATCTTGCTATTACTTTTGTTCCTTTTACTGATGGAAAAGAGCATGTTTCTGAGTATGTTTACTATGATGATGACGGAACAAGCAACGATTTCGAGAATGGCGGTTACAGGAAAACAACCATTACAATGAGCGGAAGTAGCGTGATAGATATCGCCTTCAAGGGTGAAGGAAGCTACAAGGACACTGTTGAAAAGCTTGTTGCTACTGTTGTTTATAAGGAAAAAGCTCCTTTATGGATCTCTTTTGAAGACAAGAAACTGGAACATATTTTGGACAGGGAGAGATTTGAGAAATCCGATAACTGCTGGTATTACAGCGAGACCTTAAGATCTGCTCTCATCAAAGTAAATAACCCAAAGCGCGATGCTACGCTTAGGGTTTCGTTTGAGGAGTTTGACTTAATAGGCCTGTAATTTTGTTTTGTGCAATCTGTACACTACTTTCTTTTTTACACAATATCTTGTGGTATTTATTTACATAATATACAAATGTGTTTATAATTAATGTTAGTATTTTTGACCAAAAGAGGTCATCAATCTTACAAACTTAGGAGGGAAATCGATGAAAAAGAAAGTAATTGCAACGGTATTGTCAGGTCTGATGATCCTGTCACTGGCAGCATGCGGTGATACAGCAGCAGACACTACTACCACATCATCAGGTTCTCAGACAGAGACCAAGACTGAGACAAAGACAGAGACCAAGACTGAGACAACTACAGAAACTCCCGCAGCATCTGCGGAAGCTTTTGATCCTGCATCAGTTGGTGACATTACAGTTGGCTTTGGCTGGTGGGGCAATCAGGTACGTGACGAAGTTACAAAGGCTGCCTGTGACCATTTCACTGAGCTTTATCCAAATGTTAAGTTCAACCTGAACTCTCAGGCATGGAACGACTATTGGGCACAGATGACAAGCTTTTCATCAAGTGATACACTGCCTGATCTTATGCAGCAGGACTATGCTTACTTCGAGCAGTGGGTTGAGGCCGGAGATCTTCTTGATCTTACTCCTTATGTTGAGAGCGGAGCTCTTGATCTTTCAAATGTTCCAGAGAGTATCGTTAATACAGGTAAGAGTGCAAGCGACGGACATATCTATGCAATCTGTGCCGGTATGAACGCACCTGCTCTTTCCTACAACAAGACTCTTACAGATGAGCTGGGAATCACTGTTCCTGATAACATGACCTGGGATCAGTTCGCTGAGATTTCCAAGAAGATTTACGATGAAAAGGGAATTGGCGTTGTATGGCACAACTTCAATTCAGAGAACCCGATTGCTTACTTTGCACGTGGAAAGGGCCACAATGCATTGTTTGAAGCTGATGGCGTAACTGTTTCAGAAGAAGAAATGACAGAGTTCTATACACGTCTTCAGAAGGCAGTAGCTGAAGGATGGCTCTTTGATACAGATAAGTTTGCTTCTGTTGATACAGCTACCATTCCTCAGAGCCCACTTGTATATGGCTCAGATCCAAGTGTAAGAAGCTGGTGCTCATTCAACTTCTCCAACCAGTACATGGCATTCTGCGATGCAGCTAAGGCTGATGGAATCGAGCTTGGCATTTCCACATGGCCTGAGGACAACGGAACAAAGGCTAACTATCTTAAGCCTTCACAGTTCTTCTCAGTTACAACAGATACTCAGAATCCTGATCTTGCAGTTGCAATTCTTAATTACCTCATCAACGATGTAGATGCTAACACTCTTCTTAGAGCAGAGCGTGGCGTACCTGCAAACAGTGAAGTTGCTGCAGCTATTGCTGACACAGTTTCACAGACTGACTACACATATCCTATCATCGTTGAGTATCTTGATATGGTAAGCAAGAATTCAACAGATATTTTCCCTCCACTTCCTGGATATGCAGGAACTGTTAATACAGACGTTATCGAGGGACTTACAAGCAGAGCACTTTCAAAGAATCCTTCAGATACACCTGAGCAGCTTGCAAAAGAGTTTGTTGAGGGCGCTAACAAGGTAGCTGCTGAATATTAATTAATTGAATAAGGGAGGCGCGAGCCTCCCTTTTTTAAACATCAAAATGAAAGGGGAGTATTCTATGGAAAAAAAGAAAACCTTCCGCCAATGGATAGGGCAGGAGAAAGTGGCAGGCTACGTTTTTAGTCTTCCATTTATCATTGGTTTTTTGATGTTTATGCTGATACCAATGATCCTTTCACTTTATTTTTCATTCTGTAAATATGATATACAGAATCCTGCAAAGTTTATTGGTCTTAGGAACTACATTAACATTTTTACGGATGATAAATCATTCTGGAAAGCACTTAGAGTTACCTGTTACTATGCGCTGATCGGTACACCGTTAAAGGTAGTATTTGCTCTTATCATTGCTCTTATCCTGGCAAAAGATACAAAGCTTACCGGTTTCTACAGAGCAGCTTACTACCTTCCATCAATCATCGGTGGTTCTGTGGCAGTAGCAATTCTGTGGCGCAGAATGTTTGAGCCTACAGGTACGATAAACGCTATTCTTTCCATTGTTTTTCCGGGAATTACAAACTTTAACTGGTTTGGTGAAGGAAGTGCCATTTGGGTACTTATCATCTTAACTGTCTGGCAGTTTGGTTCTTCCATGCTTATATTCTTATCTTCACTTAAGCAGATCAACAGAGAACTTTACGAGGCAGCTGAAGTTGACGGCGCCAATAAATGGAGACAGTTCTGGAGGATAACACTTCCTCTTTTGACACCAACTATTTTCTTCAATCTCGTTCAGCAGACTATCAACTCATTCCTTGCATTCACACAGAGTAAGTTGATAACAGATGGTCAGCCAAACGACAGCACACTCTTTTATACTTTGTATGTTTATAAAAAAGCGTTCCCTAACATGGGAAAGAGCCAGATGGGTTATGCTTCAGCCCTTGCCTGGATAATGCTTATTATTATTTCTCTTGTTACAGCTCTTTTGTTCTGGAGCCGTAGTAAGTGGGTATATGAAGATTAAGGGGGTGCCGACATGAACATGAAAAGAAAGATCTTGGATGTGGTCTATCATATATTGGTTCTTTTTGGAGCCTTCATCATGATCTATCCTCTTTTGTGGATGATCTTCAGCTCCTTTAAACCAACAAACTATGTCCTTCCTACAGCCAAACAGCTTATTCCGACTGTTTGGACGCTTGATAACTACAGGACCGGTTGGAAGGGATTCATGGGATATTCCTTTGCAACATTTTTTAAGAATTCATTCTTTATTTCCATAACATCAACTTTTGGAACACTTATTTCATCAGCTTTTGTTGCATATGCACTTCAGAGACTTGAGTTCAAGTTGAAGAAACCTCTTTTCATCCTGGTTCTTTCGACAATGATGCTTCCGCCACAGATCCTGATGATTCCTCAGTACATGTGGTTTAGAAGACTTGGATGGGTTGGAACATATTTCCCAATGATCCTGCCGTACTTCTTTGCAATTCAGGGATTCTTTGTATACCTTATCATGAACTTTATCCAGGGAGTGCCAAAAGAACTTGATGAAGCAGCTAAGATTGACGGCTGTTCCTTCTATGGAATATTCTTCAGGATTATTTTGCCGCTTATTGTTCCGGCTATGATCACAAGTGCCATCTTCTCATTCATCTGGAGATGGGATGATTACCTTTCAGCTTTGCTCTATGTAACAAAGCCTGAAATGAGGCCTATTTCCCTGGCGCTGAAACTGTTTAACGATCCGTCAGCGGGATCTGACATCGGAGCAACACTGGCTATGTCAACATTATCAATTGTTCCGGCTACAATTCTTTTCCTTATCTTCCAGAAATCGCTGG
Organism: Butyrivibrio sp.; assembly: GCA_017413105.1. GTDB lineage: Bacteria > Bacillota > Clostridia > Lachnospirales > Lachnospiraceae > Butyrivibrio. The sequence goes on from JAFPVA010000128.1 coordinate 16,792, forward strand.
TAGAGGGAATTGCAAGCTCCGGAATTAAGGGTTGAGGACTAATACATTCTTGGATATAAAATCCAAGAATGTACGATTTTGCAAGATTTTTTACCAGGAATGCGTAGAAGTTTACGTGTTCCTGGTTTATTCTATTAACAGTTACATGTTGTTATTCGGGGATAGTGTATTGGTAGAAAGGAAAAAGTAATGAGATATCAGAATGGGAAAATGAAGGATGTAAATATCGCATATATTGGCGGCGGATCCAGAGGATGGGCGTGGACGTTCATGACTGATCTGGCTTTGGATGATGAGATATCAGGCACCATACGTTTATATGATCTGGACGCAGAGGCTGCTAAGGTCAATGAGACTATTGGTAACAATCTGATGGCAAGGGATGATGCTAAGGGTGAATGGAAATTCGAAGTTAAAGACTCACTTGAGAGCGCTCTTACAGGCTGTGATTTCGTTGTTATTTCTATTTTGCCGGGAACCTTTGATGAGATGGAGTCAGATGTACATCTTCCTGAGAGACTGGGCATATACCAGTCTGTAGGTGACACAGCAGGCTGTGGTGGCATGATCAGAGCTCTGAGAACCATTCCTATGTTTACAGAGATTGCTAAGGCTATTGAGAAGTATTCACCTGATGCCTGGGTCATCAACTATACCAATCCCATGTCTCTTTGTGTGAAGGCTTTATATGAGGCATTTCCAAAGATTAAGGCCTTTGGATGCTGCCATGAGGTATTCGGAACCCAGAAGGTTTTGCAGACTGTCTATGAGAAAGAGACCGGGGAAAAGATACAAGACTGGCATGATGTATTTATAAACGTTGTGGGAATAAATCACTTTACCTGGTTTACAGAGAGTTCCTACAAGGGAATAGATCTTTTCCCGATTTACAGAAGCTACATTGATAAGCATTTTGATGAAGGTGTAACTATTGAAAGTGAGAACTGGCTCAATGCGAATTTCCTTTGCAAACATAGAGTAAAGATGGATCTTTTCAACAAATATGGTCTTATAGCGGCAGCCGGTGACAGGCATCTTGCAGAATTTATGCCTGGGGATATGTATCTGAAGGATCCTGAGACTGTTAAGAGCTGGGATTTTGCTCTTACCACAGTTAAGTGGAGAAAAGAAGATCTGGAGGAGAGACTTGAGAGGAGCCGTCGCCTTGCTTCCGGTGAAGAAAAGATGGAACTTAAGGAGACAGGAGAAGAGGGAATCCTTCTTATCAAGGCGCTTTGCGGACTTTCAAGATTTGTAAGTAATGTTAATATTCCAAACTATGCGCTTCAGATTCCGAATCTTCCTGCTAATGCAGTTGTGGAGACAAATGCAGTCTTTTCACTTGATAGCATACGTCCTATATTTGCTGGAGCAATTCCGGAGGATGTGAAAGCTTTGATTGTTCCGCATATCAAGAATCACGAGAGAATCTATGAGGCTGCAAGTACCTGCAATAGAGAACTTGTATATGAGGCCTTTGAAAATGATCCTCAGTTTATCGGAAAGAACTGCACAAAGGATGATATTAAAAAGCTTGCTGATGACATGATTGACAATACAAAGGCATATTTACCTAAGGGATGGTAATAAGATAAAGTCGGAGGGTGCGATGAACACTTTCCGGCTTTTTTGTTAGGAGTACTGGTTCTGCGGAATTATTATCTGATGCTAACAAAAAAGGTGGTATTATTAAAGCAATGAAAATGCGGAGGCGGAGCATGAGAATCATTAATTTGATAGAGAATACCGAAGGAAAAGTTTCTTGCATTAATGCACATGGCCTGTCTTTTTATATTGAAACTAAAAAGCACAGGCTTCTCGTTGATCTGGGACCGTCAGCGGATACCATAAGAAATGCGGAAGTTCTTGGGGTGGACCTAAAGGCTGTGGATACGGTTATCCTGAGTCATGGCCATTATGATCATTCAGGCGGAATCATTCCTTTTGCGGAATTAAACCCTTCGGCAACAATCTATATGCAGAAATCGGCTATCGGTGAGTTCTATTCTGACAATGGAGAGCGCGAAGACTGCGAGAGATACAGATATATAGGGATTGATAAAAAGATTGCTGGTCTTCCTCAGGTAAAGCTGATCGAGGGTGACTTTGCGATTGATGATGAATTGTCTCTTTTTACTATAAGTGAGAGAGATGAGGAAGTGCCATTTACTAATTCAAGGCTTAAGGAAAAAAAGGAAGATTCTTATATTCAGGATGATTTTAAGCATGAACATTTCCTGGTTATAAAGGATGGAAACCGAGAAGTCCTTGTTTCCGGCTGTGCCCACAATGGTATTGTGAATATTTTAAAGGAATACGTCAGAAAGTATGGCAAAGAGCCGGATACAGTTATCAGCGGATTCCATCTGATGAAGAAGACTGATTATACGGATGCGGAGGCAAAAGAAATTGTAAGGACCGCGAAGGAACTAAAAAAGTACAATACTATCTTTTATACCTGTCATTGTACAGGCATCGCTGCGTTTGAATCCATGCGAAGCATTATGGGAAGCCAGCTTAAATATGTACATTCCGGAGAAGAGGTAAATCTCAGGTGGCGAAAGACAGCGCCGGCTGGAGTATAGCGTAAGTGTATTCCAAGTAATGCTTTTGAGAAAAGTTATCAATTACGCATATTTTGGGGCCAATTAGAATGTGATAAACTAAAGAAGCAAACAAATGTGGGAGGGCAGATTCTGCATTTGTTTGTTTTGCATTTAAGTGAAAATATAAGCGAACAGGAGATGATTATTATGAAGAATTGGCATCATTGTGTATGGTTTTTGGGTGGAGTCCTTTTTGGAACAGCAGGAGTAAAGGTGCTTTCAAGTAAGGATGCTAAGAATTGCTACACACATACCACTGCAGCTGTACTTCGTGCAAAAGACTGCGTGATGGATACTGCAAACAAGGTTCAGGAAAACTGTGACGATATACTGGCGGAGGCCAAAGAGATAAACGCTGAGCGCAAGGCAAAGGAAGATGCCGAAGTAGTTGGAGAATAATAGCATATGAAAATTGTCATTAAACATGAGATAAGAGGACGTATCCGCTTTTCCATGCCACAAAGACGTTTTTCCTTTGAAGAAGCAGATAGATTACAATACTATCTGCTTTCTCTTGATGGTGTGGAAAAAGCTACCGTCTACGAGAGAAGTGCAGATGCAGTAGTCGTTTATAAAGGAGACAGAAAAGAGCTTCTTTCCAAGGTATGCTGTTTTGATGCTGAAGCAGAGGATGTTAAGGCACTTGTGCCTGAGAATACAGGAAGAGAACTTATGGCTTCTTACAAGGAGAAGCTTATTACAAAGGTAATTCTTCACTATGGCTGCAGAGTATTTTTACCATCCCCATTGCGTAGGATAAAAGCCTGGATTATGGCAACAAAGTTCATCTACAGAGGGCTTGTATGCCTATTCAAACATAAAAAGCTTGAAGTTTCTGTTCTTGATGCAACGGCTATAACCGTTTCTCTTTTGACCGGAGATTATCAGACTGCTTCATCGGTTATGTTCCTGCTGGGAGTCGGAGATCTGCTTGAGGAGTGGACGCATAAAAAGTCTGTGGATGACCTTGCAAGGAGCATGGCGCTTAAATCGGACAAGGTCTGGCTTAAAAAAGATGGTATTGAAGTTCAGGTGCCGATTAATCAGGTGGCGCCCGGCGATGAGATTTCGGTGAGAGTTGGTAGTGTGATTCCGCTGTATGGAACTGTCGTATCCGGCGAAGCCATGGTCAACCAGGCGACCCTCACAGGAGAGGGTATACCTGTGGAGAAGAAAGAGGGCGCCTATGTCTATGCCGGAACAGTCATAGAGGAAGGCGATATTGTCCTTAAGGTTGAGAAGGCTTCCGGAGCTACTCGATATGAGAAGATTATTAAGATGATCGAAGAGTCTGAGCAGCTTAAATCGGGAGTCGAGTCAAGAGCTGAGCACCTGGCAGACAGGCTGGTCCCATATACTCTGGGCGGAACGATACTTGCATATCTGTTAACCAGGAATGTGACCAAGGCGTTGTCTGTACTGATGGTTGATTTTTCATGTGCGCTTAAACTTTCAATGCCTTTGACTGTGCTTTCAGCGATGCGCGAGTGCCAGGACAACCATCTTACGGTAAAGGGTGGAAAATTCCTTGAAGCTATTGCAGATGCGGACACTATTGTCTTTGACAAAACCGGAACTCTTACAATGGCTACTCCTAAAGTTGTGGATGTTGTTACGTTTTCCGGGAATGACAAGGACGAGATGCTGCGAATAGCTGCCTGCCTTGAAGAACATTATCCTCACTCAATTGCCAATGCAGTAGTAGCTGAGGCGGCAGACAGAGGACTTGAGCACAATGAAATGCACAGCAAAGTCGAGTATGTAGTTGCCCATGGTATTGCTTCGGATATTGACGGGCAGAAGGTTGTGATCGGAAGCTGGCACTTTGTAATGGAAGATGAGAAGTGCGTTGTTCCGGATGGCGAGCAGGATAAGCTTGATAGTATTTCCAAGCAGTATTCAAGGCTGTTTTTGGCAATAGGAGGTAAGCTGTCGGCGGTAATATGTTTGGAGGACCCGCTACGACCAGAAGCCCCGGATGTAATTAAAAAGCTTCATGAAGCCGGATTTAAAAATATAGTTATGATGACCGGTGATTCAAAACATATCGCTAAAAGAGTTGCAAAAAAAGTTGGTGTTGACTCATATTATGCCGAGGTTCTTCCGGAAGAAAAAGCCGGATTTGTTCAACAGGAAAAAGCGAAGGGACATGCAGTTGTAATGATAGGTGATGGAATAAATGATTCTCCTGCACTTTCAGAAGCAGACTGCGGTATTGCAATCAGCGAGGGAGCACAGCTTGCACGTCAAATCGCAGATGTGATGATATCCGAAGACAATCTGTATAAGCTTGTTACCTTGAAGGAACTTAGCGGTCTACTAATGAAGAGAATTCATTTCAACTATCGTTTTGTTGTTGGATTTAACCTGGGACTGATTGGCCTTGGACTACTTGGAACCATAGCACCTGCAACCAGCGCAATGTTTCATAATGGGTCTACGATTGCGCTGGGGCTTCATAGCATGACAAATCTCAAGAAAGAGGGGGATTAAAATGAAGTATCATAAGTTTTTTGCCTGGGCAGCAATAATATGTTTACTGCTTACAATGTATACCGGGTATAAGAAGCAATAAGTAATTTTGGGTAGTCAATGAAAATCAAGGGGACAGTTCTTGATGTACCGGTAGGAACAGCGGTGTTTACAGAAAAAAAGTGGAAGTCGTTGTCTGAAGCAAAGATAACATGTCTTGACTATAGCGTTGACATGATAGAGCAGGCAAGAAAGAGACTTGAGGGCTTTTCAAATATAACCTGCATCCAGGGCGATGTCGGAAATCTGCCAATGGAAGGCAGTTCTTTTGACATTGTACTGTCTATGAATGGATTTCACGCATTCCCGGATAAGAAAAAAGCATTCAGAGAGACGTTTAGAGTACTAAAGCCGGGCGGGAAATTTATCGCATGCTTCTACATAAAGGGTAAATCTGTAATCATAGACTGGCTTGTAAAGAATATACTTGCCAAGAAAGGCTGGTTTACCCCGCCGTTCCCCACTGAAGATCAGCTACTGAAAATCCTTAAGCATTTGTACAAGGATATTGTTTTTCAAGTGGATGGGTCAATGGTGTATTTCTGCTGTACGAAGTAGCATAGATTATAGACATTGGAGTAAGAGAGAGCTATAATTTGGAGTTAGCATAAGCTAACAGTATAAAGGAGGATGTTATGAAGGCAGATAAAGGTCTTATCAGAGATAAAACGGGTATTGCGAAAAGACGGGCTGCTTATCGCTCCAAACTTCATACATGACAACACTAAAAAAGTCAGTGGAATTATGAGTAAGACTCTTTCGTGCGCAGGAGTTGATTTTAAGGCAAAATGGGATGCTGACGGATATCTGAAATTCCTTAGAGACAATAGATTTACAACAGTTTACTCAAATCAGTTACCATCAACAATACCTTTAATGTACGTGGAATGCAGCCTGGATATGTACATTGTTTTGAAAAATAAGGTTTTTTATGTGGGAAACGAAGTAATGAGCGTTAAATACGAAATTCTTAAACGGGTAGTAAAAGCCGCAGGACTCAAAAAGATGTGGGAGGGAAAATCTGCTGAGGAAATTGTGGCTGCGAAGAAAAAAGCAAATGCTAAAAACTATATTCCTGAACTGAAAGATTCTGATTTTGATATAGATAAGATCCAAATAATGGGATTCACAGTGATCAGAATGAAGCACAAAGCTAAGGCAGTTCATGCGAATCTTTTTATCATCGGCGGTGGAATGGTGATGGCTCCAAGACCTGATGCAGTCAAGAAAGCACTACGTTTTGCCAAGGAAACAGGCGTGGATGTATATGTGCCATATTACCCGCTCTGTACCGATTATCCACTTTCTAAAGCGTACGCCATGATCCATGAGACCTATAAAGAGATGCTAAGGGATTACGATGCTGGGAACATCTCAGTTTTGGGAACATCATCGGGTGGAAACCTTGCGCTTGGAATAGTTCCATACATCAATGATGGACATGATGACACTCCAATGCCGGGATATATACTTGCAATTTCGCCTGGAACCTGTGTTGAAACAGACGAAGAGTGGCAGAGAATGCTTGAACTGGATAAAAAAGATGTGGCAATTCCTGCAAGCTACATGAAAACAGCCGTTGATATTATGAAGCATGGCGACATGTCAGTTCCTGAATACATGATATGGCTGCAAAAGGCTGATTTTACTAATTGTCCGCGAGTGACTTTTGTTTACGGTTCAGATGAAACACTGTATGCATGCGCTCCATCTTTTGAAAAAGTCATGAAGAAATATAGTGTGAATTATGAGATTATTGTAGGCGAAGGAATGTTCCACTGCTATCCTGCGTTTCCTATAGTAAAAGAGGCTAAGGAGGGCTGGGATAAGATGGTGGATTTGATCAGAAATGCTACAAAACAGGGGAGTATGAAAAATGCAATTTGAAGAAATTGGGAATATGTCCGGGAAGACACTTATGTTACTGCCCGGAACATGCTGTGACTGGCAGACAAATTTTGGAACAGTAATCGATAGCTTATCCGCGAAATATCATCTCATATGCGTGAACTATGATGGTTTCGATGGAAGTGATGGTATCTTTCCTGATATGATAACAGTAACGGAGAAAATCGAGAAATATATTATTGAGAAGCATAATGGCAGAATTGATGGGGCTATTGGCTCGTCTCTAGGCTCAAGTTTTGTGGGACAGCTTGTGATGAGAAGGAACGTGCATATATACCATGCTATCTTTGGCAGTCCGGACCTTGATCAGAGTGGGCCGATATCAGCTAAACTTCAGTCTATGCTTGTAGTGCCGCTTCTTACCAGTTTTACAGGCAGTGAAAAGAAACGGAATAAATCCAAAGAAAAGCTCAAAAAAATCTTTGAAATGGATGATGAAAATGCTGAGAAATTCATGAACTGTTTTTCAAAGTTTAGCCCTGAGTCCATAAAGAATGAGTATTACACAGACCTCCTAACACACTTGGAAGATGATATTAGCGTAGAACACACAAAAGCGCATTTTATCTATGCCAACAAGATGGGAGAGAAGTATCTTGAACGCTATAAGAAATACTTCCATGATCCTGATATCAGAGAGTTTAATATGCAGCATGAGCAGTGGCTGTTCGGCGGGAAAAAATATGCGGAACCGGTGCTTAAGGCAATAGATGAATTTATGGAGATGGCAGTTTAAGGGTAGAGGGGGCCGGTCGATGAAATATGCAGGAATGCCATTTGGAATGTGGCTTATTTACAAAAAGAGCTTTCGGAATAAGCTGGTAAGCGTGCTAGGGCTTTCGGAGTTGGAAGCCGATGAAGTCATGAAATCAGCAAAACTCAGGTATAAAGAAATCATTGGAAAGCTCCCGGAGTTTGAAAAAGGAGACATATTTAAGACCAACATTGTGAATTGCGCTCTGTTTTCGGCAGTGATACTTAGCATGAAAAATAAACCAACAGTTGAGGCACTGACGGATTATTACGCCCAGGCCATGACAACTCCTGCCACAAAGTGGTTTTGCAGAAGGGCAGGGAAAAAGAAATTCAGTGATTCAGATATAAATGGGATGAAGAAGACCGCTGCACTTAAGGCTGCGGACAGGAATCCCTATTCCTGGAACATGGAATATCTTGACTATGGCGATGGGTCCGGATATGAGGCAACTTTCACTAAATGCGGTATCTGCACGCTTATGAAGGAACTTGGATTATATGAGTTTGTTCCTGCCATGTGCCATCTTGACTACACTATGAGTGAGATGGGCGGAGCGACTGTATTTGTGAGACAGTATACCCTGGCATCGGGTGGTCCGTACTGCGACTGCGGCTACAAAAAGAAGAAACGGTAGTATCACAAAGCTATTTTGACGTTGTAAAATGCCTCAAAATGGCTTTTTATTTTGTTTGAAAAAATGTATGATAATTGTGGCTTTTATCGCAGTGACAATCATGGTGATCTTCACAGGGATTATCAGTTTCTGACAAAAGAGATGTCGGATAAATTTGTTGATGATGCTGTAGAGACAATAATGACGATAATTATACCGATGATTGGGGCAGAGAAGAAACCTGCATAATGGCCTATTAAGAATTGGTAGCAAGATAGGGGCATCAAACGTCATTATGTGTGATAGAGAAAAAAGGCTTTGGAGAAATGAGATGCTAACATATTGTAATAATCTATCGGTAAAGGATTACTGTGATCTTCGGACATCTGTTGGCTGGCCATTCATCAGCGATGATCAGGCGCAGTCGGGATTGGACAACTCAGATTATATTATTTCCTGTGTAGATGAAGGGAAGACTGTTGGATGCGCAAGGATATTTTGGGACAAGGGTTATATAGCTTACCTTGCGGATGTAATTGTAAATCCGGAATATCAGGGGCAGGGTATCGGCAAAAAAATGGTGCAGGAATGTATCAAGTATATTGATAGCCAGCTCAAGGACGGTTGGCGTATAAAGATAGTAATTGTGGCATCAAAAGGAAAAGAGACGTTTTACGAGAAGCTTGGCTTCAAGGTCCGTCCAAATGACAATAATGGCCCAGGAATGGATATGTGGAGAGAACGGTACGAATGCCAAAGCAGATAATTGATCTGCAGATTCACTATTTCTGGTAAAAAAGGGATAGGACAGGATAATATTAGGAGAAAAATAAGGAACCTATGTCTATGAGTACATCTGAAAAAGTGCTGTTTATACTTGAATCCAATAAAGATATTTACATTTCCGGAGAAGAAATGGCGGGGCACTGCGGCGTTTCGAGGAATGCTGTCTGGAAGGCCATAAAAGACCTTCGCGAAAAAGGATATGACATTGAAGCTATCAGTAACAAAGGCTATAGGTTGGCTGGTAGTACCGATATTATATCCGCCGAGGGGATAAAGGCCTGCTTGCCAAAGGATCTCAGCGAAACGGACATCCTTGTGTATGAAAGCCTTAATTCTACAAGTGACAAGGCAAAAGAACTTGCTATGAAAGGTGGAAATCACGGAACAGTTATTGTAGCTGTGACACAGACCGGTGGACGAGGAAGGAAGGATCACACTTTCTATTCTCCTGAAGGTGGCCTTTACATGAGTATTGTTCTGAAACCGGAAAGGCTGAAGCGTACGGATAGCAAGGCCGTTACATCCTTTGTTGGAGAAGCAGTGATAAATGCCATAAAGGAACTCACCGGCATAGAACCCTATATCGATGGCATTAATGACCTGTATGTTGAAGGCAAAAAAATATGTGGCATTTTACTCGAGTCTGGGAGCGAGTTTGACAGCAACACACTGCAATGGATAGTGGCCGGAATAGGAATAAACTTTGATTCGGATATAAATAAATTCCCGGAAGACGTGAAAGAAAGAGCATCCAGCCTGTTTGAAACAGGGAAGGCCACAATTACTAAAAATGAGCTCATAGCAAAAATAATTGAGAAAATAGTAGATTGTCAACTTTGAACGTCATCTGGGTTGACAATCTTTTTTTGTTATGATACCTTCATATTTGTATTTATGGGATAAAGTTCCGTGAATGCAAGAATTTACCGGAGGATAAGACATCATGAGTAGTGCAGGTGTAGTTAAGACAAGAGAGAATATGAAAGTATTAGATTTGGTTTATATTGCAATAGGAGCAGCACTGATAGCAATATGTTCCTGGATAAGCATACCGACGGCTGTCCCCTTTACACTTCAGACTTTTGCTGTATTTTTTGTGCTATTGCTTCTTGGAGGTGAAAGAGGAACACTGGCAACACTTATATATGTGCTTCTTGGAGCAATTGGAGTTCCTGTTTTTTCCGGATTTAGCGGAGGCATAGGCATTCTTTTTGGAAATACAGGTGGATACATTTTAGGATTCTTATTTATTGGCCTTATATACATGCTGTTCACAAAGGCTTTCAAGAAGAACATTGTAATTAAGGTAGTGGCACTGGTTATTGGCCTTGCAGTATGCTATGCATTTGGAACAGCATGGTTCATGCATGTTTATATGAAGAGCAGCGGAGAAGTAGGACTTTTTACAGTCCTTGGATGGTGCGTATTCCCATTCATTATTCCGGATTTACTGAAGATGGCACTTGCTGTAGTAATTTCCAGAAGAATAGAACCGGTTATCAAATAAATGGCTGGTGAAAGGAAAAGATATATTCATAAGCACTTACAAATATTTGCTTCATTTTTTGTTAAATACACCATATTGTGTATTCGGTTATGTTGTTCTACAATATAGTGTGAAAAAACCGAAAGGGAGATACCGAAAGGTAATAAGTTTTTGGGGGTATAACAAATGAATAGCATAACAAAAACCATGGAAGACATCGTGTGTTACTGGATTGAAGCAGTTCATACTATTAGCAAGTTGGAGAGACTTTCTGTATATACAGATGAGGCAGATCTTACAAATCTTGTGGCAGCAATTGATAACGCTGCTGAGCCTGTAATCGGAATCATGTCAGATGCTGAAGACAAGCTTGGTGAAGCTATTGAGTCAGCAATTGAATCCGGAACCGGTGATTTTGGAAAATATCAGGGCAAGAACATCCAAAATAGAATGGAAGATCTTACCGACATGCTTCATAAGAGATTTAAGGACATCGAAGGTCCTTCCAAGCAGGAGCAGATGGAGAATTTCAACAAGGTTCTCTTTGGTTGCATGGATGAAATCTGCAATAAGGCAGCATAAAATTAGTTAGATGTATGAAAATAGCGGGCTTTCACAATATAGAATTTGTGAAAGCCTCTTTTTGCAGGTAGCGGATTCAATGTTTTTGTACGTGACGATAACAGAACCATTGAGGAGACCATGGAATGGTGGAAAAGAGCTTTGGATTAAGCTCATAATAGGTTATAAAAATACGAAAGTTGGGAGGGCGAAAACAATGGCAGCAGCACTACTTTATCAGGGGCATGGAAGCGTAAGAATTGTTACAGGGGAAGGAAAAGTAATCTATATTGATCCGTTCATGGGAGATGGTTATGATCTTCCGGCTGACCTTATACTCATGACCCATGGGCACTATGACCACACTCAGGATAAACTGATAAAGAAAAGGAATACGGGATGTACTGTTATAAAGTGGTCGGATGCCTTAAAAAAGGGTGAGTATAAAAACTATGACTACGGCTTTGTATCCATTGAAACTGTGGAAGCTGGGTACAACAAAAATCACAATGTTAAAGAATGTGTTGGATTTATACTTACATTTTCTGACGGCGTAAAGGCTTATTTTTCCGGAGATACATCAACGACACCATCAATGGCTGGATTTGCAGAAAAGAAACTTGATTACGCTTTCTTGTGTTGCGATGGAGTTTATAACATGAATGTGTCAGAAGCCAGTAAGTGCTCCAAAACAATAGGTGCAAAGCATACAATCCCTTATCATATGGAGCCTGTAAAGGATAATAGCGGGTTTGACATTAACGTGGCTGAGAGATTTGATGCTCCCGGAAAGATAATTCTTAAGCCGGGTGAAGAACTTGTGCTGCAGTAATGTTCCATAATTTATAGTTGAACAAAATCGCTGCAAGACGGCTTAAGCAGGCCGTCTTGCAGCGATTTTGTTTAATATTTTAATCTCCGAATTCTACATATAAATTTTTCATTAAATTTCTAATTGAACTAAGTCGCTGCGC
>JAFPVA010000129.1 GCA_017413105.1 Butyrivibrio sp.
ATCACAGAAAGGATTGCCCCGGCAAAAGGAGAATCACACACAGCGAGGGCATTTGTCTCACTTATTGCAGAGGGTGATATCTATGAGCCGGTACGGGAACAGTTTGAAGCAGATGAAGTGATATTACAGGAAATGATAGGGATACGGTCCTTAACAGTAGATGAAGCGATAAAGGTAATCCTTATGCAGCTTGGTGGAGAAAAGAGGTCATTTTCCTATGCATCATTCGTCCGTGCAAAGCGGGATTTACTAAAGGAGATATCTCCGGAGATTGTGGAAGAAAGAGATCATTTCCAGATTGAAGGGTCTTTCGGGATGAGCATGTTTTTCATGGAATACCCGGATGAGGTTTCCGGAGATACCCTGTCACTTTTAAAAGAACTTGGATGCCCGGTATTTGTGACATTTGATTTTGTCGGGATAAGTGACCTCGACAAGGAAGATTATGTAAGAACACTTGAAAAAAGATACTCACGGACTCTAAACCGTGACTCGGTTCAGGAGTTTTTGAATGTATCAGGGCAGCTTACGTTTCTCTGTGATTCAAAGGATGCAATGGAGATCATAAAAAAGACGGTAAATACCATCTTTGCAAGAGCAGGTTTTTTGATTTCTCCGGTATTCGGAGGGCAGAAAGACAGCTTCTTATCACAGATCTCTCTTGGACTTTTGGATTACAAGAACCTAAGGAATGTAGGCGTAGAAACAATGAATGAGATTTTTAGGAGGGAATATGGCGGTAATCAAAACAAAGTACGAGCAGACGAAGATGTATGACACTCCTGTTTGCGCAGAGGTAAATAGCGTTCAGGATATCTTCTCTGTAGAGGCTATTGAAGAGAGCGGCATATTTACCCTGCCTGGAGGAAAGTATTCAAAGACATACATGCTAAGTGATATCAACTTTGCAGGTGTGACTGATGAGGAGCAGAAATCCATCATTGTCAGTTTTTCAAAGGTATTAAAGGGTATTCCCTGCAGGTTTTCATATAGCATTGCCAATGAACACGTGGATGAGAAGAGCTTTCACGAAAAGGTTCTTTATAAAAAACGTGGGGATGCGGATGACAGACTTAGAGACTCCTACAATCAGGTAATCAGAGAAAAGCTATCTGATGCCAAGCAGGGGCTATATCAGACTATCTATCTGACGCTTACCATTTCAGCGGATGGAGTGAAGGATGCCAAGGCAACTTTTATGTCTATAGAAGGTGCGATAAGGTCAGCGTTTATAGGACTTGGGCTTAACGGTATGCAGGGATCATCTATGAAGTCCCTTTCCATAGATGAAAGAATGCAGCTCATCTATAACTTCATGCATACAGGACTTGAAAGCGGATATAGGTTCTCCTTTCAGAAAGCGGTATCTATGGGGCAGGATTTTATCAATATCCTGTCTCCGGCCGCAATCGAGTTTGATAATGAGAGCTTTGTATTAAACGGAAGTTACGGGAAAGTGATGTATATCGAGGATTATCCAAAGGCTTTGGAGTCTGACATCATAACTTCTCTTTCCAAGATCAACTGTACCAGCTATGTGACAGTCAACAATGAACTTCTTGATATATCAGGCTTTAAGCAGGAGATTTCTAGAAAGTACATGGCAGTGGGAATGAAGATTGAAGGGGAGAAGCAAAGAAACCGTAATAATAATGACTATCTTGCGGATGCATCGCAGAAGCTTTTAAACGAAAAGGAAAAGCTCGATCAGTTTATGAAGGAACTGGATAGCTTAGATGACCACTACTTCAATACAACAATTCTTGTGTTGTTTTTAGCTGATTCAAAAGAAGAACTGGTGCAGATCGAGGATAAGCTTAAGAATATTGCTTCTCTTAAAAGC